>JABSON010000411.1 GCA_013215915.1 Campylobacteraceae bacterium
TATGGAATGATTTATAACTGGAATATATGAACTTGAATTAGATAAAAAATTATAATCAAATAATGAAGCTAATAATTCAAACATTATTATCCAAAAGATTATAAGCTGCCAGTTTTTTGAATGGTTTGATGTAAGATAATCAAATATAAATTTTATTTTGAGTAACTGTTTCATGTCCTTACCTTTTATTTAGTATATTACAAAATTATTATAATAACAAATGACCTTAGTCAAGGAATTATAATAATTATTTAATTTAATTGTTTATAAATTTAAATAATTTATAAGTCTAGATATATATCAAGCTATATATATTTTTTTGTTTTTAGCTTCTAAAAGAAGATTCTGAGCCAAAGAAAGTGTTTTATTTGAAATTTCTAAAACAGTATTAGCTTCACTTGCATTTTCTTGCGTAACTCTATCTAATGATGATACAGAAGAATTAATTTGCTCAATTCCTTGTATTTGTTCTTTTGAAGCCTGCGAAACATCTGCAATTATATTTATTGTTTTATTTATATTAATATTTAATTCTTTATATCCTAAAATCATTTTATCAGATATTTTTTTACCATTATTAGCTTTAACTTTTGCATATTCTACTAAAGTTTTAATTTCCTTAGCAGCTTGAGATGATCTATTTGCAAGGTTTCTAACTTCTTGTGCTACTACTGCAAAACCTTTTCCTGATTCACCTGCAGTTGCTGCTTCTACAGCTGCATTAAGTGATAATATATTAGTTTGAAAAGCAATTTCATCAATAACTGTAATTGATTCATTAATAGAAATAACTTCTTTATTAATTTCATCCATAGCTTCAGATGTTTTATTAGCTAAAGTCTGACCATTTTCAACAGAAATTTTTACTTTTTCACCTAAGTCTGCCATAATAGAAGCATTTTGCGCATTAGAACTTGTAATAGAACTTATCTCTTCTAAAGCAGAAGCTACTTCTTCTAAAGATGCAGCTTGTTCATTTGCTCTTAAAGCAACATTTTTAGATGCGTTTGTCATAAGTGTGGAATCAGATGCAAGATCTTGTCCATTTTTTAAATTATCCTGGGCATTATGATTTAAGGCAAGGCCTAATTTATTAATAGTTTGCATTACAACTAACATTTCATCATGCAAATCTCTTGGAATGTTTATATTATCTCTAAAATCATTATTTGAATAAGATATAAGTACATCTTTTAAATTATTCATGCTATTTTGAGTATTATCAATCATATTATTAACTGTTGTTTTTAATGCGTTTATCATGAAATTGTCAGAATTTGAATTTACTTTAGTAGAGTATGTTCCTTTTGAGATTTTATCAAGAGTTAAAACCACTTCTCCTACGACTTTCATATCTGCTTTTCTAATAACTTCAAGTTTATCAACATAATTATTTAACTCAGTTAAAACAATACCAATTTCATCATTTTTCATATATTTAGCTTTTCTAATTTTATTACTTTTCATTGAAATAAAATTCATAATATCATCCATATAATTTTTGAATCTATCAATTCCGCCAACAATTCTTTTAGTAGCTGCCCAATTCATATAATAAACTATTAAAGCAAAAGTAACATTAATTGTAATTATATATAAAATTTGAGAATCACTTAAAATTGCAACCAAAGAAATAGAAGTAAATCCTATCTGAGCAATTAACATATTAATAAATAATTTTGTTTTACTTGATAAATCTTTATACATAAAAATCCTTTTTAAATACTTTTTTAATATTATTATTCTTTAACTTAAAAAATAATAATAAAT
>JABSON010000412.1 GCA_013215915.1 Campylobacteraceae bacterium
TCCAGGAAAGTTCCAGGGTCGGCAAGACTTAAATGTTCAGAAACTGTAGAAGATATTGAAACTGGAACATGTAAACAAATTATAAATGCATTGCAATTGCTTCAAAGAGACAAGGGAGTGTTTTTAGGAACTTTACCAACGGTAACTTACCATTAACCGTGACCTTTGGCGATGCATAGGTAATAATATGGATATTAGTTTATTACTTTGACATATACAAAGCCGATATGGCTGTTGACGAATTACGTCACAAAGGAAAATTTATGTTAAATAATTTTTAGCATAGTTTTTAGTATTTACATTCACAAAGCACATATATAAATACTTTGAGTTTTTCAATTGTTATATTTTGATCAAATTTTATTTTCTTTTAAATCTTTTAAAAAATCTATTCCATTTTCATTTTCTAATAATATATCTGAAATTATTACATCTATTTTATGATATTCTAATATCTCTAAAGCCTGAGCAGAAGATCTTACTGCATAAACTTCTTTTGCAAAATCATCTAAAATATCTTTTGTATGTGTTAATAAACTTTTATCATCTTCTATATACAATATATTAAATTCGTTTAATATATTTAGGTTTCTATCCATTATTTGCCTTTAGTATTGGTATTTTAATTATAAATAAAGCACATGCTTCTAAAACTTGATCTTTCATATTATGCTGTACATTTTTACACTTTATGCTTCCATTCATATGTTTTTCAATTATCTGTTTTGACATATAAAGTCCTATTCCTGTCCCTGCACTTTTATATTTAGTAGTATAATAAGGTTCAAAAATCTGTGGTAAGACTTCTTTATTTACTCCTCCTCCATTATCATAAATTCTAATTATTATGTGATCTTCACTTTCTTTTAAAATAATTTTAAGTAATTTATTATCTTTTTTGTCTTTTAAAACATCTTTTGAATTAGATATTATATTTAAAATTACATGAGATAATTCATTATAAAAACCGTAAGTTTTAATACTATTTTTTATAATGAAACTTACTTGTATTCTTTCTTGTTCTAAAAAATATTTTGATAATTCAAGAGAATTATTTATACAATCTTTTAAATCAAATAAAGTTTTATCTTTATTTGGCTTAAAAAAGTTCTGAAAATCTTCTAAAGTATTTGACATGTTATTTGATAATAACATGGCATCTTGTACTTTTCTATCTACAAATTCTTGGTTTAATTTTCCTAAACTCATTTTTGTTTGAAATGATTGTACAATCATCATAATTGAGCTTAATGGCTGTCTCCACTGGTGTGCAATATTAGCAATCATTTCACCTAAAGATGCAAGTCTTGCTTGTTGAAACATAATCATATCTTTTTTTCTTGAATTATTTACTTCATCTTTTATTCTTTTCTCTAAAGAATCATTAAGTTTTTGTAATTCTTGTGTTTTTGAACTTACTACATCTTTTAATAAATGATGTGTTCTTTTAAAGTTATTAGTAATAATAATTGTTAAAAGTATTGAGAAGAAAAATACAAATAATATTGATATATTTAAAATTAATGATAAAGTATTAAATACTTTTTGAGTATTTAATTTTTCTTGAATTGCTAAATTTAAATCGTAAGCTGTTAAATTTGTTAAATAAATATTTATTGAATTAATATCATAATAAAGTTTATTTATAAGTTGCTTGGAAATTAACATAATCGCAAAAACAGGAATACAGTTGGGATGCATGGTATAAAATAACCTAGTATATTATTAAATTTAAAAAGGTAATGTGGCGAAC
>JABSON010000413.1 GCA_013215915.1 Campylobacteraceae bacterium
CCCATTGTACTGATAGGATTATTTAATTTTATGCTAGCATCTATGGATCAGTATTTTTTATTAAATTATGGATATAAAAATGAATTAGCATCTTATATCGCAAATTATAACATTGCTGAGAAATCGGTTGTAGTTATTTTGAGTATTATATCTTTAGTATTTATACCCACAATATTTAAGAAGTATAAAAAATTAGAAATAAATGCTTTTCGAGATATCTTTAAAGTGTCATTTTATTATCTATTAATATCTAGCACTATAGTAGGGATATTATATTTTATTTCTGATGATTTGACAATTTTATTGACGAATTCAGAATTTACAGACAAGTCATGGATTATACCATATATTGCATTTGGAGGTATTTTCTTAGGCCTAAATAGTATAGTATCCGAAATATTAACAATTCAATATAAAACTGTATTACTTTTGTATTGTTATTTATTTGGATTTTTAATTAACTTTACATTAAATTTACTAATTATTAAAGATTATGGTGTTGAAGGTGCAGTTATAACGACTATTATTTCATATATTCTAATGTATACACTTACATTATGTTTAGTTTATAGAGAATATAGGTTTATGAAGGAAAGGGAAAAAAATGTTTAATTCTAATAAAAAAGTATTTTTAAGTATTGCAGGTATGGATCCAGGTTGGATTGTAGGTAAAATTGCTGAAGATATAAAAGCATACTTAGAGAAAGAAAATATAGTTTGTAGATATGGAAAACCTGGTGAATATAACGATGAAGAAATTTGTTATCATTTAGGTTATGCTTATGCTACACCACAAAAAAATGCAGAAATAAATTCAATATTTATAACACATATTGATGATAAATTTAAAGAAAACATGATAGTTGGCTTCAAAGATGATTTTGATTCATTTATATGTATGTCTCAAGAAGATAAGGAATTTTTATTACAATTGGGATTTGATAAAAATAAAACATTTGGTGTTACTTTACCTGTACGTAATGATTATGTTAGACCATTAAATTTAGGTATTTTTAGTGGTTATTATAAAGATGGTAGAAAAAATGACAAATGGCTTATTGATTTTATAAAATCAGAGAAAAATATTTATCTTGTAAATTTTGTTTTTATTGGCCCTTCTTGGAATGATATATTTCCTATTTTACTTAAAAATGATTGTACATTTGAATGGCATACGACATCTAGACAAACTCCTTATGAATATAAATTTCAACAAGATAAACTATCTAAACTTGATTATTATTTTTATATGGGATTTGATGGTGGTGCTATGGGTAGTTATGATGCTTATGCTTATGGTGTACCATTATTGATTGCTAATGATGGATTTCATAGAGATATTCCAGGTATTGATTTACCTGTAAATGACTATAATGAGTTTCAAAAAGAGTTGAAAAAGATTATAACTAAACAAAAAAATAAAATCGACTTTTTCAATAATAATAATGTGGAAAATTATGTAATTAAATTATTTAAAATTTGGAATAATTTAGATATTGATAATACTAATGATTTAAACGTTGAAAATTTAATGAGTAAGAAACAAAATAATTACTTTGGTTTTACGCTTAGAAGATTAATGGGTAGTATAAAAAGAAAATTTTTAAAGTAATGGTAAATAAAAAAGATCTCTTATGTGAATGTGCTAAAGTAGTCCATTCATGTTAATATTATATTATTTATTGATTTATACAATGATGATTTCTTTGATAGGATTTACTTATTTTGTTAAACTTA
>JABSON010000414.1 GCA_013215915.1 Campylobacteraceae bacterium
AAGTTTTCTAAAATAGTTATACATAATAGCTATTCTACAGAATTATAGGATTTTAATAATTTTATAATAATTACAGAACTATAATATCAAGGAATATTATTTTTAACTTAAACAATAAACTTTATTAATCTTACATTATTTAAGTTTATACTTATTTATTTTACAAAATTAAATTATTTTAAGGATAACAAATGAATTACAAAAAAATGTTTTTTCCTATTGGTGGAGGAGATGAATTAGAAGAGAGATTATATGGTGCTATGTTAGTTGCAAAACATTTTAATATTAATTTGGAAATATTAAAATGTGAAACTAATCCAAATAAGAAAATACTGCATTCAATACAATTACCAAATAAAATTCAAAAAGAAATAGAAAGTGTTTTAGAAAACAAAGAAATAGAAGAATATAAAGAATTTTATACTTTGTTTGAAAATATTGCGAATAATATTGATATAAAAATATCAACACAAGCAAAAGAAAATTCTGCTTCTGTTTATATTAATCGCAAAGAAGGTTATAGAAGTGAATTAGTAGCTAAATATTCAAAATATTGTGACCTTGTCATTGCAGCAGCCCCTCCTTCTGGTTTGCATACTCAAACATTTGATGCAGCATTAACAAAAAGTGGAAAAGCTGTTTTAATGATTCCCCGAAAATTAAAAAAGTTTTCTTGTGAGAATATCATTATTGGTTGGAATAATTCACCAGAAGCTTCAAGTGCTATAAATTTATCACTTAAACTCCTACAAGAAGCTAAAACTGTACATGTTATTTCTTCAGAAGAATATTTAGAAAATAAAAATGATATAAACTATTTACTTGATTATTTAAAAGATAAAGGAATTAACGCAAGCTATAAAATTGTTAAAACAACTAACACTCCAGGAGAGGCTTTGTTACAAGAAGCAATAAAAGGTAAGTTCGATTTAATTGTAGCAGGTGCTTATGGCCATAAACGTTTAAAAGAATTGATGTTTGGAGGAGCTAGTAAATATTTATTAACTCATTCATCTCTTCCAATTTTTATGTCAAAATAATTATATATTTAAATATTTATAATATATAAACTATTTTTTAGGTAATAAACTTTTATAGTTTATTACCTTTTTTATGACTTAAAAATATTAGAGTAATCTAAAATAATTATAAGTCTACTTCAAGGTAGTATTTAATATTTTTGTGATACTATTTTAAATGAAAACAGAAAAGAACATTTATCCATCTGGTGATTTTGGAATATGGATAATTATATATATTGAATTTATTACTTTTGGAGCTTTTTTTATTGGTTTCGCTATTTCAAGAATATTTGAACTTGAATTATTTAATGCTTCGCAGGAACTCTTAAATAAAAACTTAGGATTTATAAATACAATTATTTTAATAAGTTCTAGTTTTTTTGTAGCGATTGCTGTTAATTTGGTTAAAAATAATGAATCAAATAAAAAAGCTTCTTTATCTCTTCTTTTCTCAATTATTCTAGCAATATGTTTTTTACTTATTAAAATAATTGAATACAAAAACAAATATGCACAAGGCATAGATTTAAGTACAAATACTTTTTTTATGTTTTATTTTTTATTAACTATGTTCCATTCTTTACATGTTCTTTTTGGAATGATTATTTTGTTTAATTTATATAAAAATACATCAAATAATATTTATTCTTCTTCTAATTATTTAGGCTTAGAATCAGGTGCTTTATATTGGCATATG
>JABSON010000415.1 GCA_013215915.1 Campylobacteraceae bacterium
ATACAGTATTGTTATGAATTACAGCCCTACTCATTCTTGGTTTTATTTCATGTCTAGTTATTTTCATTTTATATCCTAATGTTTCTATATTGTATCAATAATTTTATTCTATAATTCAATTTTTAATAATAAGTGAATGAACTTTTATTCATCATAAATAATTAGTTTCATGAGTCTAGATAGTACATGCTCTTTAATAAAAGGATTACTATTATTTATTAAATTTTAAGTTTTTTTAAGGTGGCAACTGTCCCCAGATCTTTTATTGACCGCTTAGTTAATTTAGTAAAGTATCCCAGTAATTTTAAAACAGATGAATGCAACTAATAATTTGATATCGTGTTCCCGGAATTTTGGTAACTATCCCAGGATCATGTCTGAATTTTCTTGCATCTATTTCTTTTTTTTGCCATATTCTTTTAAAATATCAAATATTAATAGCATCATAATTAAAAATAATCCAATATAAATCATATCTGAACTTTCATTGTCTTTCATATTTTTAAAAGTACCAAACCTGGTGGGAAGTTCAATATCAAAAAATAAATTTAGGAAACCTCCCATAAAAAATAAAAAAGATATAATTATTATTATATTTCTAATCATTTTTTTTCTTTTCTTTTATATAGCTATCATAAAGATTCTTTGCACCATCAAGGACAAAGGCTGTTGCTCCTCCAATGCCATATCCTGGCATACTAGAATTAGAGAAAGCATCTATATCTTCAGGTTTATAGTATTTACTCCCAGGAATTTTATTATAATAATAATTACCAATACCTTCTATATCATTTATTGCTCCTTGATTTCTTTTAACTCCTGCATTAACCGAAGGTTTTAAAGTAGAGTTAATAAATATAGAGGTCTGTCTTCCTGCCGCATCATAAGTAGATATTCCTTTATTTAGAATAGTTTTAGATAAATTAAAAACACTTGGAGTAAATTTAATAGCACCATTTCCTATTTTAAAAAATGCTCCTGCTCCAATAATATCTGGGTTTATTGCATCTTGAATATTTGGTACATAGCTATAGTCATCTTCTTTAGCTTGTGATTGTGTCATTAATGGTACTTTATGATTATCTATTCCATCCATATATGTTAGTCCAAGTGATTCTTTCATTATAAACCCTTGTGTTTGTGTCAATTCATTTTTAGTCATTATTGTATTGGTTTTAGTTTTATTAATTATTTTATTTATCATTATATTATCTTGTGTATCTGCTAATGTTCTTGAACCTAATAGTAATCTCTGTTTTGCATCTTTTTCACTAATATTATAAATTTCTGCATATTTTTTAGTATTATTTTTTATAAATAGATGGTCTTCTGGTACTAGTTTTCTGAACTATATTCCATTTTGTTGAGTTTTAACATTAGTTGAATAAATTGTACCTGCATTAACATTATCATTTGATTTAGCATTATATGTTGAATCTGTTAAATTTCCATTTGCTGCTTCATTTAATCTATTATAAAAGGAATTACCACTTGAGTCATTCATTGCTTCTTTTGTATCATATGAATCTTTAAATATTATTCCATTACCATTTTGTAGATATTTGGTTTCTCCTGCTTCATGACCTGCTACTTTTACATCTTGAGCTTTATTTGATTTTTTGTTTTCATTTCCACTAGAATCTAATAAAATAGTTCCTGTATCTTTTCCTTTTGTTATTGTAAGTCCTTGAACATCAACAACATTTTTAATATCAG
>JABSON010000416.1 GCA_013215915.1 Campylobacteraceae bacterium
TTAAATAAGTATTATTTTACAAATATGCAAATATTAATAAAAAGAATAATTGAAGATGCTGTAAATAAGAAAATACTTAAAAAAGAAGCTATAGAGTTTTCTGAGTCTTTACTTGTAACAGCTGATGGAATGATGTTCTTTTCTTTTTCTTTAGAAGATTATGATTTAGAAATGAACTTAAAAAAATATATAAATAACTTTATAAAATTAGTGAGAATTTAATGAAACATATACATAAAATATTAAAACATAAAAGTAGCGAATCTATATTTTTAACACTTTTATTTACTTTACCCTTATTTACCCTATTACCTCTAGGTGTAGATCTGTTTTTGCCAGCACTTAATGATATTCAAAACTATTTTACAAATAGTGAGAACCATATTGAAAAACTATCAATAAGTTTATACTTATTGTTTTGGGGACTTGGTCAATTAGTTTGGGGGAAAATTGCAGATATTATAGGACGAAGAAAAGTAGCATTATTAGGTTTATTCTTTTTTACTCTATTCTCATTTTTAATATCAACAGTAAATAAAGAAGATGCAGATCTTTTTCTAAGTTATAGAGCTTTACAAAGTTTTGGTGGATCTGCTTGTTTTACAGCAATATTTGCAATTATAAGAGATACTTTTGATGGACATAAACTTACAAAAGCATATAGTTATTTAAATGGTTTTTTAGCAATTATTCCAATCTCTGCTCCTTTAATAGGTGCTTTCCTTTTACAAAATAATGATTGGCAGTATCTATTTTTAGTATTTACTTTTGTTGGACTTGCGAGTATGGTATGGACTTATGTTTTAACAGCAGAAACTTTAGTTAAAACTAAAAAAGATAAAATATTAAAAAAAGAGAAGTTTTTTGAATCATATACAAATATTTTAAAAAATGATAACTTTAAAATATATCTATTTTTATCAATTATTGGATTCTTAGGAATAATGTTTTATATAACTGTATCACCTTTATATCTAATAGGACATTTAAATATTTCTAAAATAGACTTTGGGTATATGTTTATGTCAATTGCATTTATATTTATGATTGGTAGTTTTACTGTACCAAATCTTGTAGAAAAATATGGACTTAAAAATATACTTACTTTTGCAGTTATTTCTTATTTTCTAGGTGGAATTGTAGGAATTAGTATTTCTTCATACGATACTTGGTATACATATATTATTCCAATGGCTATTAGCGCTATGGGATGTACTATTTTTGTTAGTGCTTGTCCTGCTTATGCACTTAGAGACTTTAAAGAAAATGCTGGGCAAGCATCTGGACTGTTTTCAGCATTAAACTTTTCAATTTCTTCATTAGGTGCAACTTATTTAGCAAGTACTTTAAATATAAGTTCTTCAAAACCTTATTTTACTGTATTTTTAGCCTTATCAATTATAGTAGTAATAGCTTCATTTTTATATAAAAGAAAAAAATAAGATACTTACATTATGGGGATAAAACTTTTTATCCCTATTCTACTATCTTCACAAAAGAAACTCTTTAATAAACATTTTGAATAAGTAATAAAATCTTTTTTTGAGAGATACAATTGATGTCAAAAGTTTTATTATAAATAAAACTTTCATTTAATGATAATAAATGATATTTATTAAAGAAATAATTATATGAAGAAGTAATAAAGTTAAAGACTTAAATTAGATAATCCAATTTAAGTCTTTAAT
>JABSON010000417.1 GCA_013215915.1 Campylobacteraceae bacterium
ACGAGAAAAACGTAAATGCTCGCACGTCATATACATCTTAAACCACAGAAATATGACTTTTAATCTTTGAGAATTTTAGATTTTTGAATTTTTTCGAAAAGATTATTTAATTTGAAATTTCATTTTCAGGACGAGAAAAACGTAAATGCTCGCACGTCATATACATCTTAAACCACAGAAATATGACTTTTAATCTTTGAGAATTTTTGAATTTTAGATTTTTGAATTGTTTCAAACACACTTTTCGTTTGAAATTTCATTTTCAGAACTAGAAAAACGTAAATACTCGTACCTCATATATATCTTAATATTGAATGCAAACAATTTGTAATTTATACAATATATGTAATATGTATTGCATTGATTACTATGCGATAGTTTTAGATGGAATACTTAGTCATTTTTGTTAAATATTTTTGGATTCTCATATGCAGGTTGGCATAAGGCACCCCACATAGCAACAAGCGACCCTGCTCAATGTATATATTAAAAACCAACCAACGAATGGCTTTTTAGTTACTCAGCTTCTACACGATATAACGTCAAAATATTACAGACTTTATTACAAATATAGTCCACATGCCGTATGCAAATTTTTTGCGTATATCTTAATTATTGGGGAAGTGAGAGCCATTTATGTAAAAGTAGTGGTTTCTTAAAAAAATCTCATTTTTACAATTTGTGTCGGTGTCCCTTTTTGTTATGGAGAATCTAAAAATCGCAAAATATGTAAATTATCACAAAAATTTGACACATGTTAGCTTCGTTTTATGGAATTCCGATTTTAAGTGAGTATGTTTTTTTCAATTTCCAAATGTTACGTTTACAATAGGTATTCTATTTATATTTTAGTTGTATGTGCCTTGACCGTTGTTGAGTGTCATTTTCTATCAAATTATATCAAATATATTTAATATATCTACCAAGTATAGTTGTACAAATATAGTTAATCAAATTTTTGTGATAATTTACGTATTTTTGTGATCTGTACATCATAGTAAACCAACAATAGGACACCTGAGTAAATCTTAAAGATGCGAATTTCCTGTTTCTTTTCAGAACCATTATTTTTTACATAAATTTTTTGATTTTCTTACTATATACATAAAATTTTGCAGGCAGTGTGTCGACTATATTTGTAATAACGTCTATAATTTTTGTTATTTTATATAGTGTAGAATCTGGGTAATTAAAAGTCATTAGAGGGTTGTTTTTTAGTAGGCACCTGGCACCCGGTATATACTTCATTCACCAGCCATAAAGCTCTATAAGTTTTAAGTAACTAAGCCACCCACATGGATGATTAGCTTACTCTTGGACATACCAAGTCAAATTATGAGGAATAATTTCGAATAACATAATACTTCTTACTTCATGAGAAAAAGGTAGGAAATGTCATAACCTTCTTGTAAATAATTACGTACCTTTTATGTAAACATCTGCAAAAATGCGAAAAAAAATTGCTTCAATATACTATAAATGTAAAATAATTGGAAAAATCCGGCACCCCCAGATTTTTTTTCGGCACCCCCAGATTTTTGGTTTCGTTACGCCTCTGATCCTGGGTACTAAATTTCCTTAATTTTAACCTTAAGGCCACCTGAGTCAAGTGGTCACCTGTTATTAGTAGAACTAACAATTTAGTTGAGGTTGTCTGAGCCACGGATCGAT
>JABSON010000418.1 GCA_013215915.1 Campylobacteraceae bacterium
AATACTTTTGTATAAGTATTGATTTATTATTAATTGTTTTCTACACAATCTTTGCACATTCTTTATATTATAATTACTTACTATAAAGGATGCAAATGCAAAGAAGAAGTTTTATAAGAATAGCTATATTTACAAGTTTAAGTACACAAGTATTTGCAAAAGAAAAGAAGATTAAATTTTATAAATCTTTCTCTCAAGAATTAAATTTTCCAGATGTTTTAAAGCCTACTATTCATAAGAATGGATTAAAAGAATTTAACTTAAATTTAAAAGAATCACAAGTCTCTTTTTTACAAAATGTTAAGACAAAAACTTATGGAATTAATTCTTCTTTTTTAGGTCCTATTATTAAAGTTCAAAGAGGCGATGAGATTAAAATTAATGTATTAAATTCTTTAAAAGAAAAGTCTGTATTACATTGGCATGGTTTACATTTAGAAGGAAATTGTGATGGAGGACCAAATAGAAGTATAGATCCTAATTCTTCTTGGACAACTCAATTTAGAATAAATCAAAGAGCTGCTACTTATTGGTATCATCCTCATACTCATGAAAAAACAGGAGAGCAGGTTTTTAAAGGACTTGCTGGTTTATTTATAATAGAAGATAAAGACTCTAACAAAGCAGATCTTCCAAAAGAATATGCAGTAGATGATATACCTTTAATAATACAAGATAGAAGATTTGATAACAAAGCAGAGTTTTTATATAAATACTCTATGCATGATGTAATGATGGGAGTAAAAGGAAATATATTTTTAGTAAATGGTGTAATAAGACCATATATAAATGTATCACCTAAAACTATTAGATTTAGAATATTAAATGGCTCTAATTCAAGGTTTTATTCATTTGAATTCTCAGATAAAAGAGGGTTTTATCAAATAGCAGGTGATGCTTCATTTTTAGAAAAACCTGTTGAGATGAAAAGTTTATTACTAGCTCCGGGACAGAGAGCTGAGGTAATAGTAGATTTAAGTGATTTAAAAAATAAAAGTATATACTTTGGAGATTCTTATTCAGATGAATCTTTACTAAAAATTAATGTAAAAGATGAAAAAGAACAAAAGTTTATTTTACCTTCAAACCTAACAAAGATTCATGAATATACTAATATAAAAGATCTAAGTTCATTAAAAAGAAGAGTTTTTACTTTAAATATGTCTATGGGGTTTTTAGGTATTAATGGTAGAAAAATGGATATGTCTTATATTAATGAAAAAGTCAATTTAGGTGAAACAGAAATATGGGTAATTAAAAACCCTGGACGTATGCCCCATCCTTTTCACATTCATGGCTGTAGTTTTAGAATATTATCAAGAAATAAAAAACAAGCTTATTTAAATGAAAGAGCCCTTTTAGATACTGTTATAGTTTTTGGAAATGAAATAGTAGAAGTATTAGTACAATTTAATTATAAAGCTAGTAAAGAATATCCATTTATGTATCACTGTCATATCTTAGAACATGAAGATGCAGGAATGATGGGTCAGTTTACAGTAGAAGATAAAACTATATAGTTTTATCTTTTATTTAAATTTATGCTTTTATCTAAAAATTGAATTATTTCAATATTTTTTAATCTATTCTTTTTACCATTTCTATTTAAGATTTTATCTTCTACTATTATAATTTCATTTTTTTCTCTAATAATATATTCATTA
>JABSON010000419.1 GCA_013215915.1 Campylobacteraceae bacterium
ATCTTTGACTCTATTTTCAAAATAAGTATCTTTTTTTACAATAGTTTCTTTTATACTTTTAGTTTTAACAAGCTCAAGTTTTTCTTCTATTATAACTTTTGGCGTTTCTTCTTATATAGTATTAATTTCAATACTATTATTTTGCATTTAATGTAAAGTTTGCTCTATATTTTTTGTTAAATCGACTACTTTATTTACTTCTCTTTTAAGTACAAAGATAATTATAAATAAAAACTAATATATATATGTAAGATCCATTATTAAACTTATAATAAATTCATAAGTTTTGCAATTACTGCTGTACTCAAAAATGAAAACATTATTCCATAACCTACAATTGCTGTACTTAATTTAGGAGCTAATCCAGCAACACTAGCAATTACACCAGCAGTTATCATAGAAGCCATTCCAGCTTCAAAAATAGATACCTGCCCTGCTAAATTTAGCCATCCAAAAATAAAACAGACAATAAAAGCTATAAATGGAGCAAAAATCAATTTAATACATAAAGATATACTCAAAGGAAGAATGTATTCTTTTTTAACTTTAAATTGTAATTGAAGTCCAACAGCGACAAGAGCCACAGGAACTAAAGTATTTGCTAATACAGATATAATATTAGTAAAAGATGAATTAAAATTTACACCTAATAAAAACAAAGAAATAATAAGTGCAATAAAAGGTGGAAAAGCTAAAACTTTTGAAAGAATAACTCTATAACAAAACTTTCCTTTTGTAGAATAATAAGCTGTTACGAAAGTACCATATGTGGCAAAAGCAATAAAAGTACCTAATTGATCATAAATTAATACATAAGGAAGTGCTTCTTCACCTAAATAAGCATTAATAATTGGTACTCCCATAATTGAAGAGTTTGTTAGAATAGAAACTAACATTAAAGAACCAGTTACTTCATTATTCCACTTAAAAACTTTTGATAAAACTAATACTAGGGCAGCTGAGAAAAACATAACTATCCACGCTACAACAGTAGGAATTAACGTATCAAATGAAAATGTAAGTTTTGGGACTTGAAGAAGTATCATGGCAGGTAAAGAAATATTAATTATAAATTGATTTAATATTAAAGGACTTTGTTCTGGAAAAACTTTTAGTTTTTGAAAAAAATATCCAATAAAGATTAGTACTGCAATTAAATAAAAATTATCCATTTATAAACTCTTTTTCTTATTTCTAAAGATTGTATCATAAGAAAATTAAAGTATAAGATAATTATTTTATTTCTTTTATATAATGGACTAATCGTCCCTCTTAATTAAAATTTTAGTATTTTTGTATTATTCTTTCAGGGACGATGCGTCTATATAAGGAATTTAATGTCACCTAAAATCGTAAATAAAGATAAAAGAAGAGAAATATTAGCCCTTTTGGTTTATGAAAATATAATTAAAATAGGAATAAAGAAGTTTTCAATTGATAGTTTTGTAAAAGAACAAAAAATTGGAAAGAGCTCTTTTTATAACTATTTTAAATCTAAAGATGAAGCTATATGTTATGTTTTATCTCTAAAAACAAAAGAATATATAAATAAATGTAAAAAAGAAATTGATTTAAATTTAGATTTTCAAGAAAATTTATATCAATTATTTGATACATATTTAAATAAAAATGAAAGCAATTTAAAAGACTTATCATTAT
>JABSON010000042.1 GCA_013215915.1 Campylobacteraceae bacterium
CTTTTTTTGTATTAATAAGAATCATTATTAATTTATGTTTAAGTGTTCTTTTTGTAGTATTTCAACATAATAATAATAATATTAATAATAATAATTGTTAGAAAAAGGAAATATATGAATATATTGTTAACTTCAAAAAATATAGCTCTGTCTATTGGTTTATGTCTAATACTATCAGCTTGTGGTGATTCAAGTAATGATGATATTAATAATTCATCAAATGAGAATTTAAGTAAGGATAGTAATGTTTTAATCAATACTAATAGTAGTAAAAATACTGAAAATCTTAGTTTTGATGCTGTAGGTTTGTATAAAGAAAGCAAAAAGAAACTTTTAAAAAATATTTCTTCAGTGCAACTTTCTAAATTAAGTGGAGAATGTGCTGAAAAGTATTCATATACTGATAAATGTATAGAAAATAAATTTAGCAGAAATGTTGTTATAGCTATAGATAACAAGGAAAAAGTTACTTTAAGTGGAAAAATTTTAACTGATATTAAAGATGCTAGGGTTTGTTTAGATATAAATGAAGATAATTTATGTGGATGGAATGAACCTTTAGCCATTAGTAAGTCAAATGGGTCATTTGACTTAAAGGTTGACAAAGATGGTGAATATAAAAATAAATATGGGACATCATTTAAACCTAATATCATAGCAATTCGTGGTTTTGATAATAAAACATATAGGGATTCAAAAACTATTTTTAAATTAAAATATCCAGAAAATACTTTGACAGATTTAGAAATAAGTCCGTATAGTACAATGATGATTAAGTATTCTTCTATGAGTGATGTTGGTAAGGATAAACTTAAAACTATATTAGGATTAAACGAAAGTGACAATGTACTTAGATATAAAAAGAATATACTTTTTGAAAGAGTAATTGATATTATTTTAGTGCCTATCTTAGCTCAAAAAACTGATAAAGAAATTATGGATGCAAGACTTAACTTTTATGGAAATATGCTTGCTTATCCTTATGAACAAGAAAATCTAACTACAATAGTAGAAAATCTAAAAAAACCTCATGAAATAAAAGTTATATCTACTCTAAAATCTTTAATAGAAAAGGTTGATGCTTTAAATTTAACTGAAGATTTAAAAGAATCTTATGCAGTTGTTTTACGTTCTAAAGTACTAGCTGCACAAAAACATTTTAGAAAGTCAGATGAAAACCTTACTTTAGACCTTAGTAATTTAGTAACAAGTAAATTAAAATCTGAAGCTATAAAAATAAGACTTGCAGAAATTGGATTATCAAATATTACTGATGAAATGATTACAGTAGTAGAAAATAATAATCTAAAAATAAGAGACTTAGAAGATATTTATATGGTTAAGGATATACCAGAACTAGATGAACTAGAAAAACTTTTAGATAAAAAAAATAAAGCAACTTCAAAACTTTTTATTCAAAGTGTTTTACTAAGTGATAAAACTTTGGAAATTTACTATTATACTAGTGCAAAATTAAGCTTATCAGAGTCTTCAAAAGCGAAATTAAATACTAAAGAAAATGTAGAAAAAATATACACTATAGAGGGATTAAACTATGAAATAGAAAGTGTTTCTTGGAATAATTCAGATTCAAAGCATATTATTAAATTTGTTAATAAATTAACTTCAAAGGGTCAAGCTAGAAGATTATATGTAAACTATTTAGCTCTTGAGGATACAGATGGTAAATATACTCCTTCTAAACCAAAATATGCATATATAGGTAGTCCAAGAGAAATTCCTATTACTGGACAGGAAAAAGTATGGGAAAAATATGATGATGGAAGTTATCAGTATGGTATGAATCCAAATTATCAAAAGAAAACTATAGGAAGTGATAAGGTTTTGAATAGTCAAAAGACTAATCTTCAATTCCAGGATGCACCTTATGTAGATGGTACAAATGATAATGTTATTTTTCAAAAAGCTATTGAATATTGTGAAAATCTAAGTTATGCTGGAAAAGATGACTGGAGAATGCCAAATATGAAAGAATTAGTTAGTACGACAAGTATTAATATGCAAAAGCCAAGCATTTTTGAACACGACTCTGAAAGCGAAATCTCTTTTACTAAAAATGTTTGGAAAGGTTTTTTAACAGGAAATGTAACAGGAGTTAACAAATATGGTGAAGTTGCGACCTTAGTAAATAATATAGAATCAAAGTATTCATATGAAATTAAAGAAAAATATTCTGTAAGATGTCTTAGAAATCTTGATGAAAAAAAAGGTAGTCTTTTCCCAGATTTTGCTGAAGATAATATTGTAGTGTATAAAACAGATAAGCTTTCTTATGATCCAAGTACAAAACTTATGTATCTTGATGAACCTATAACAAAAGATGAAAAAAAAGTTATTAAAAGTATTATAAATACACCTATTAAAGATATAAAGAATGTGGGTAAATTTGGAGATTTAGCTTATGCTACAAAATATTGTAACGACCTAAATAAAAAAGGCTATGAAGGCTTTAAAGGATGGAGACTTCCAAATATAAATGAAATGTTTTATCTTTTAAATGCAAATGGAGTAGCAACATTTCAACATAGGGTTGAAGTTGGATTAAATGGTGGATATATGACATCTTCTTATTCTCTTAAAGATGATGGGAAATACCCTTGGGTAACAGGGAAACATAATTTTGCTAGAAGAACATACAACGAATCGGATAAGGGTTATTTTAAGTGTGTAAGAAGTATGGATAAAGATTATATTAAAGAAGCAAAAGAAGTAACACATAAAGAAACTCCTAAAAATAGACTCTTTACACCAATTAATAATGAAGTTAATATCTCACTGCCTTTAAATGTTTTTCATAAAGATGAATATGGTGGTATAAAATTAACAGCAAATGATTCAAAGGGTATAAGAAATTATAAACAATATGAAATACAAAATATTGTGCCAAAAGATCATGGCATAAATCCTAAACTTAAATCAATTATACTAGATAATACTGATTTATGTGACCCTCATACAGGAACGGACTGGTGGGATAATAATTATAAAAGATGTAATAATATAGGTTATTTTAGACTTAATAATGGTAATCTTATGTCTAGTAGATATGGAAAGTTGAAACTAGAAGAAGGAAAAACATATAAAGTTTTAATAGGAACACAAATAGGATTTGAAGATTTAACTATAAATCTAACAATTGAAGATAATAAATAGTTATATATACATATGAAAATTATACGAGGATAAAAAATGATAAAAGAAATAAAATATATATCTCTTTCACTTGTACTATGTACATTATTAAGTGCTTGTGGAAGTAGTGAAACTAAGACTGAAAAAATTCCTTCTGCTAAGAAAACTGCTTCTACTAATAAAACTGCTTCTACTAATAAAATAGTTGGTAGAGTTACAGATGGTTATATAAAAAATGCAACAGTATTTTTTGATTTAAATAGAGATGAAATATATACAGAAGGTGAACCAAAGACTAAAAGTAACGAATATGGACAGTATACATTAACCTTAAGTCAAGAAGAATATTCAAAAATTGACAGAACACATAGTCTTATAGCTTTAGGTGATGGAATAGATGTTGATACAGGAGAACTTTTTCCTACAAAACTTATGGTTACACCAGAAAAAAAAGATATGGAAAGTTTAGTTTTTATAAGCCCTTTATCTACTTTTAGAACAAAAATGGCTTTAAATATTATCAATGGAGAAATAGCTGGTATTGGTATAATAGGTTTTCAAGAGAAGCTAAACAAATTATTTGATTTAGATGTTGAAGTATCGAAACAAATAAATTATATAAAAGAGCATAATGTACCATATTATAGAATAAATAATATTTTACAAAAAGCTGTAGAAATTTCAGGTTTATCTTATGATGAATTTACAAAGTTATTTGAAAAAGATATGACCTTTGATGAGTTATTAGATAAGTTACCTAATTCAGATTCTGTTAAAGATATGAAAGAGTTCTATAATAGTGTAAAACAAACTCACATGAATGAAAAGAGAATTTCTATTTCAATAGAAATAAATAAAAAACTTAAAAATAAAGAATATAACTTTTCAGATATTGATATAGCTAATTTACCAGAAGATGAAAAATTTATTGATGTAGAAGATGAAATAGCTGTTATTTTAGTAAAAGATACTCAAAAGAAATCTGGTACTTTGTTTTCAAAATATAAAAATGATGCAACAATATTTCTTGATTTAAATAAAAACTTTGTTTTAGATATTAATGAACCAAAAACTCTAACAGATAAGAATGGTAAATTTATTATTGAAATAGATTCTGCTCATATGGATTTAAGAAGAAGTTTACTTGCAATAGATGGTAAAAATGCTAAAAATGAAGTATCAAAAGACATACTTTTTGCTACTCTTAGGAATATAGAAGAAGATGTTTATATAAATACTTTTAGTTCGTATCAAACTGCAACTGTTTTTGCAATATTGGAAGCATTAAACAATGAACTAGAACTTGGTGCTGGCGGTTTATTTTTAAAAGGGATAGAAGCAAGTTTAGAAATTGATCCTGATAGTCATAAAATAGATGATTCTAATAATAAACTTTCATTAAAAATAAATTCTTATGTTAGAGCCATTGCTAATACATATATGGGTGAAGATTCAGCACAATTAAAAATATTTAAAGCATATAAATATTTTTCTGCGAATACAGTATCTCACGAAAGTGATGCTAGCAAATTTGGTTTTAATAACTTAGTTGCTAGATTTACTAAAAAAAATCCATTAAATAATGATGCTGGAGAAACTTTTGCATCTCTTTTAGAGAAAATATCTATAGAAATTGATAAAGGAAACTCAGTTGAAGATTTA
Organism: Campylobacteraceae bacterium; assembly: GCA_013215915.1. Taxonomy (GTDB): domain Bacteria; phylum Campylobacterota; class Campylobacteria; order Campylobacterales; family Arcobacteraceae; genus NORP36. The sequence continues at coordinate 4,816 of JABSON010000042.1, forward strand.
ATAAAAAAAGCTATAGAATTCCGTCCTAAAGTAAACAAATCAGTATCGATAGAATATAATTTTAGTAATGATACTAAATTACCAAAAGATCAATTTTCAAAATATCAGTGGCACTTAAAAGATCAAGGGGCTGTTATAAATGCAAAAGGAATTTCATCTTTAGGAGGACATGACTTAGGTGTTGATACTCTTTATGAACAGGGAATAGTAGGTAAAGGTGTTCATGTAAGAGTTGTTGATGATGGTGTTGAATCTGGACATGAAGACTTAAAAGGAAGAATGGATTTGGCAAACTCTTTTAACTCTGAAAAAAAAGTAAATGACCCAACATCTACTAAAATTGAAGATACTCACGGAACACAGGTTGCAGGACTTATTGCAGCAGATGGTTCTAATAATATAGGACTTCGTGGAGTTGCACCTTATGCAACATTAAGTGCATATAAACTTCAAACACCTGGTGGGGGTTCTTTAGATTATACATTTGAAGAGTTAGGTGATGCTTGGTTAGGTGGAAGTGATGAAGTAAGTATCGTAAATAACTCATGGGGTTCAGCTGCTGATAAATATCAAGAAGAAGAAAAGTATCTTAAGAAAGGTGCTGAATCTATGAGAAAACGAATAATAAATGGTGAAGAAAAAGCACTTGGCCGTATTTATCTACTAGCCGCAGGAAATGGCGGATTTAATAATGAAAATGGTGTAAAAGGTGTTGATGATTCTGTTACTTCATATTTTAGAAGTTCTCAATATTCAATCACAGTGGCGGCTGTTAGAAATGAGAATATTGTTACTCAATATTCTGCTCAAGGTTCAAATGTAATAGTAAGTAGTTATGGAGGAGGAATTTTCCCTCGTTCTTCTGCTCTTTTAACAACGACAACTGTAACAGGTACAAGTGAAAATACTTGGAAAGAAGATACTAAAAAAGCTTATTCTTTCGCTTTTAATGGTACAAGTGCCGCAACTCCAGTAGCTAGTGGAGCATTAGCTCTTGTTATGCAAGAATGCCCAAATTTAAGTTATAGGGATGTAAAATGGTTAATAGCTCATACTGCTATTAAGATTGATGAAGATTATGATGGCAAAAGTAAAGCTGTTTCAAATGTTCCTTCATTTAAAACATCACCAGATAAGGATTTGTATCAAGGCTTTGGATATATTGAAAATGCTGCAGGATTATCACATAGTAATTACTATGGATATGGACTTTTAAATCCTGTAGAAATGATTGAAAAATGTAAAAATAACTTTATATCATTACCAGCTAAAAAGACTATCAAAGTAGTAAATGCTAATGTAGGTTTAATAAATATTATAGATAATAATCATAGACTTAAGGAAAAAATTAGAATTAATAAAAGTGATATAAAGAGTCATAATAAACTTGATAAAATTGAATGGGTGGGCTTAACAGTTTATGGAAAAATAGATAATTTAAAAAAATTATCTATAATCTTAATCTCTCCATCTGGTACAAAATCAAGAATTTTAACTAATTCAAAAAGTGCAGCAGATGAGATATTAGAACTTGAAAATGGTTATAGATTTTCTTCAGTTGCTTTTGTGGATGAAGATCCTTATGGTGAGTGGACATTATTAGTTCAAAGTGATGATGAAGAAGCTAGAGGAAAATTTACAAAACTAGAACTTGAAGTAGTTGGATATAAAAATGAGGAGAGAAAGTAATGAATAAGATATTATTTGTATTAATACTTATTGTAGCAACATTAGGTGCGAATGAATTAATTATAAAAAGTGATGGGTCAAAAGTTTCTCTATCTTTTGAAAAAAAGCATAGCTTTTATATCTTATCAAATAGTAAAAAATTTGATGATAAAGTAAAGGTTATTGTTATCTATAAAGATGATAAATATAAAAACTATATAGAAACAAAGTACAATTTATTAAATGGAAAAAATAAGTATGGAATGTACTTTATATATGAGCAAGATTCACAAGATATTATTGAGCTATTTTCTAATCTTAGTAAAGAAAAAAATATAAAAGATGTTCATCCCAATTGGACTATAAGTTCAAAAGTATTTTAAAGTATAATCTTTATGTAGAATAAGATGAATATTAATTCATCTTATTTTGTTAGATTTTATAGATAATAGGAATGTTAAAGAATATTGTACTAACAATAAGATAACTCCTGATATTTTTACCTAAATATACAATAGAGTTTAATTTAACTGAAAAGGAATGCTTCTTTTTATGACAATCAAAAATCTGTTAAATCTGGCAAAATAAAGACTAAATAGTACTCAGAAATAAAATAGAAATAGATACTAAATTTTGTAAAAGTATTGATGGACTATTTACTACCTTAGCGTAAAAGGGGGAAGTATTTTGTCCATTAATCAATCACTTAATAAAAGCAGCTCTTGCCGCTTCAATATATTCTCCTTTATCAGAAGATTTAAAAAATAAATTGTAAAAATGATTATGCCTTAGAGACTATGAAAATCTAATATATATCAACTAATCGTACTCTCTTAATTTATTTAAAGTTACACTCCATCTTTAAATGTTCTAAAGATAAAATAATTATTTCTTCTATTATAAAATCATAATGCTTTTTTAGCTATTATAAGTCTAATTATAATATTGGATAAAAAAATGATAAAAGATAATAAAATACTAAATACAAGTAAATATACAAATACAGATTTTTCAAATAAGACTATATTAATTACAGGGGCTGCTGGTTTTATTGGTTCAAACCTTTGTTTTTATTTTCAAAACAATTATGACAATGTTAATGTAATTGCATTAGATTGTTTTAGATCAGAAGAAACATTAGGAAATGGTAATCTTAAAAGTTTTGGACATTATAAGAATCTTTTAGGTTTTACAGGCACGGTTATTTCTGGAAATATTAATGATAAAGAATTATTAAAAAGTTTAGAAAATGACTATACTTTTGATTATATTTTTCATGAAGCTGCTATTTCTGATACTACTGTATTAGAACAAGATTTAATGATTCAAACAAATGTAAATGCATATGAAGATTTATTAAAAATTGCAATAAATCACAAAGCTGATATGATTTATGCTTCTTCTGCTGCTACATATGGTGATGCTTCTTCTCCTCAAACTCCAGGTGATGAAGCTCCAGGTAATGTTTATGGTTTTTCTAAATTAATGATGGATAATATTTCTGCTAAATATATAAAAGGAAATCCTGGTATTTCTATTATTGGCCTTAGATATTTTAATGTTTACGGTCAAAGAGAGTTTTTTAAAAACAAAACTGCTTCAACTGTTGTTCAATTTGCACATCAAATTCTAGCTGGAAATATTCCAAAGTTATTTGAAGGATCTGACAAAATTTTAAGAGATTTTGTTTATATAGAAGATGTAATTCAAGCAAATATTAAAGCAGCAGCAGCTTCATGTTCAGGTGTATATAATGTAGGAACTGGAAAAGCTAGATCTTTTCAAGATATTGCAGATATTTTACAAAATGAATTAGGTACTGATTTAGGAACTATATATATTCCAAACCCATTTATTGGACAATATCAGTTTCATACTGAAGCTAATATCTCATCAAGTATTAAAGATTTAGATTATAAACCTTCTTATGAATTAGAAGATGGAATTAAATCATATATCGAAGAAATTAAAAGATTATTTAAAGAAGAAGTGAAATAATGATTGATAGTATTTTAAAAAACGAAAATAAAGCAAATATTCTTGTAATTGGTGATTTAATGATAGATCATTATTTATGGGGAACTTGCGATAGAATTTCTCCAGAAGCACCTGTTGCTGTTGTTGATATTAAAAGAGAAACAACAGTTTTAGGTGGTGCAGGTAATGTTATTAATAATCTTGTTACTTTAGGTGCAAATGTAGGAGTTTTAGGCGTAGTAGGTGATGATAGTGTAGCTGCTGAACTTAAATTTATGTTAGATAAAACAGGATCTAGATCTTTTATTATTGAACAAAAGAATAGAAAAACATCAAAAAAATCTAGAATTATGGCAGCTAAGTCTCAAGTTGTAAGATATGATCATGAAAGTAAAAATGATATATCATTTTCTTGTGAAAAAGATCTTTTTTTGAAGTTTCAAGAAATTATTAATGCTTATGACATTATTTTATTATCAGATTATGGAAAAGGTGTTTTAACTACTACATTAACAAAAGATATTATTGCATATGCAAATAAATATAATAAAAAAGTATTAGTAGATCCAAAAGGTGATGATTACTCAAAATACAAAGGATCATATCTTTTAACTCCAAATAAAAAAGAAGCACAAATTGCTTCAAAAATTATAATAGAAGATGAACAAAGTTTAGAACTAGCATTAAATAGTTTAAAAGATATAGCAGAACTAGAGTATTCAATGATTACTTTAAGTGAAGATGGAATTGCTGTTTTAAAAAACAATGAAGTTATTATAAAACCTACAGTTGCAAGAGAAGTCTATGATGTAACTGGTGCAGGTGATACAGTATTAGCATCACTTGGATTTGCTTTAGCTTTAGATACTAAGATTGAGACTGCAATTGAGTTTGCTAATTTAGCAGCAGGAGTAGTTGTTGGTAAATTAGGCTCTTCTACTGTTTCTTTAGAAGAAATAGAAGAGTATAAATCAAGTATTTCAAAAAGTACAATTGAGCTTCATATTAAAAGTGTAGATGAAATCGAAGCTTTATGTAAAAGATTAGCTTTAAGAAATAAAAAGATTGTATTTACAAATGGATGTTTTGACATAATGCATAGAGGTCATGCTTCATATTTAAATACAGCAAAATCATTTGGTGATGTGTTAATTGTAGGACTTAATTCAGATGCTTCAGTTCAAAGATTAAAGGGTCCAACTAGACCTATAAACAATGAAGTAGATAGAGCTTATATGTTATCTGCTTTAGAGAGTGTTGATTATGTAGTAATATTTGATGAAGATACTCCTTATGATTTAATTAAAAAGATTCAACCAGATACACTTGTAAAAGGTGCTGATTATGAAAGTAAAGAAGTAGTAGGTTCAACAATTGCAAAAGAGACTAAATTAGTTGAGTTTGTTGATGGGAAAAGTACAAGTAAAATTATAGAAAAAATTAAAGGATTGTAATGAAAAAAATATTAGTAGTATTATCATTAGCAGCATCTTTGCTTTTTTCACAAAGTGAAGTAAGATTAAATATAAATGATAAAACACTAGAAATTGCTGCAGATGCATATATGAATTATTTTTATGATTTAGATAATTCAAGTGAGTATTATTTAGGTGCAAATTTTATAAAAAGTAAAAATAACAATAGTTCAAAAACATCACTTCTTGCTATGAATTTTAAAGTATTAAGTGAAGTTTCTTCAAATGAAAAACTATTAGTGGGAATAGGAGTTAAAGCTGTTTTAATTGATAATGGGATAGATGAAAACTTTATTTCTATTCCTTTAGGTTTGCATCTAGTATATAACTTAACAGAAAAATTTTCTGTAGATTCTAGTATATATTATGGTGCACAAGTTTTAAGTTTTTCTGATGCAAAAAGATATTTAACTTATGATTTAAATATAAATTATGAAGTTATTAATAATGGTTTTGTATATTTAGGTGGAAGAAATATAGAAACACAATATAAAAATGTTAAAAAAATTAAATTTGATCAGTCTTTATACGCTGGACTTAAATTTTTATTTTAGGAAATAATATGAGAAAAATTATAGAAAAAGAGTTTAAAGCTCATTTAGAAACAATACATGCAGTTATCGAAACTATGAGTGAGCCTTTAGAAAAAGCTTCTTCTTTAGCAATACAAACTTTAAAAAATGGTAATAAAATACTATTTTTTGGAAATGGTGGCTCTGCTGCTGATGCTCAGCATATTGCTGCTGAACTTACAGGAAGATATAAAACTGAAAGAAAAGGTTTACCAGGAATTGCTTTAACTACTGATACATCTGCTTTAACGGCAATTGGAAATGATTATGGTTATGATATTGTATTTTCAAGACAAGTTGAAGCTTTAGCTGTTGAAGGTGATTTATTATTTGGAATTTCTACTTCAGGAAATTCGACAAATGTAATAAATGCTTTTAAAGTAGGAAAAGAAATTGGATGTAAGATAATAGGTTTATCAGGTAGAGATGGAGGGCAAATGAATGATTATTGTGATATAAATTTAGTTGTTCCATCAAACGATACTCCTAGAATACAAGAAATGCATATATTATTTGGACATACAATATGTCAACTAATAGATAATGCTTACGAAGAAAACTAAAGGTTAGATGTGGAATTAAGTATAGAAGATAAAAAAATAATAAGCGACTCAATTAGAGACATTAAAGATTTTCCAAAAGAGGGAATAGTTTTTAAAGATATTACTACTTTATTAAATAATAAAGAAGCATATCAAGTTTTAATGAATCATTTAGAAGCTAGATATAAATCATATGATTTAGATTATATTGCAGGAATAGATGCAAGAGGTTTTATTTTTGGAGCTGCTTTAGCTGATAGATTAAAAATAGCTTTCGTTCCAATTAGAAAAAAAGGAAAACTTCCTTCAACTACTGTTTGTGAAAAATACGAATTAGAATATGGTTTTGATGAAGTTGAAGTACATTTAGATGCATTTAATGGAGACAAAGGGGCAAGAGTATTAATGATTGATGATTTACTTGCAACTGGTGGAACTGCTAATGCTGCTGCTAAACTAATTAAAAAATTAGATATAAATCTAGTAGAGGCTTGTTTTTTATTAAACCTTACTTTTTTAGAAGGTGAAAAAAGAGTTTCAGAGCATACAAAAGTTTATTCAATACTAGATATATAATTAGAAAAAAATATAATAGGAAATATCATGCAAGATAATAATATAAATAATGAATTTTTTTACATTCCAAAAGCTAGTAAATTTGATCCTAATGAAAATGGACATTTTGGAAAGTTTGGCGGAAGATATGTTCCTGAAACATTAATGCCTGCATTATTGGAACTTGAAAAAGAATATTATAAAATTAGATTTGACAAAAGTTTTTGGACTGAAGTTAATGATTTATTAAAAGATTATGTTGGACGTGAAAATCCTTTATATTTTGCTAAAAATATTTCAGAAGAAATTGGGGCACGAGTATATTTAAAAAGAGAAGATTTAAATCATACAGGTGCTCATAAAGTAAATAATGTAATTGCTCAAGGTTTATTAGCTAAAAAACTAGGTAAGAAAAAAGTAATAGCAGAAACTGGAGCAGGGCAACATGGAGTTGCCACTGCTACAATTGCTGCTTTACTTGGATTAGAATGTACAATTTTTATGGGTGCAAAAGATGTGGCTAGGCAAGAGTTAAATGTATTTAGAATGAAACTTTTAGGTGCAAAAGTTATTTCTGTTGAGTCTGGATCTAAAACACTTAAAGATGCTATGAACGAAGCAATTAGATTTTGGGTTACAAACGCTAGAGATACTTATTATATCATTGGAACAGTTGCAGGTCCTCATCCTTATCCTATGATGGTTAGAGATTTTCAAGCAATTATAGGATTTGAAGCTAGAAAACAAATATTAAAAAAAGAAAATAGACTTCCTGATTATGTTGTTGCTTGTATTGGTGGTGGCTCTAATGCTATTGGAATGTTTTCCCACTTTTTAGAAGATGAGAATACTACTTGTATAGGAATTGAAGCAGGTGGATTAGGACTTCATACAAATAAACATGGATGTTCCCTAGAAAAAGGAAAACCTGGTGTTTTACATGGACAATGTTCTTACCTTTTACAAGATGAAGATGGCCAAGTATTAGAAGCTCATAGTATTTCTGCTGGTTTGGATTATCCTGGAATTGGACCTGAACACTCATATCATAAAGACTTAGAAACAATTGAATATGATTCAATTACTGACGACGAAGCCTTAGACGCTTTTGTATGGTTATCAAGAAAAGAAGGAATTATTCCAGCTTTTGAAAGCTCACATGCAATTGCATATTTAAAAAAAGCAAAAGAAAAATTTAAAAATAAAATAGTAATAATAAACCTTTCTGGGCGTGGTGATAAAGACATGATTCAGGCAAAAGATTTATTGAATTTTGACTAGGTAAATAAATGAAAGAAATATTAAAAACTTTAGAAAAACACTCAGGGAAAATATTAGCTTTAGTAGTTATCACATTTTTCTCTTTTTTACTTTATAATTTATACCATGCTCCTGTTGAGGGGTTTGGTGATAAATTTGTATATTTATTAAAAACTTATGGTTATATTATATTATTTGCCTGGAGTATTTTAGAAGGTGAAGCTGGTTTAATTATGGCAGGAATATTGTCACATACTGGTGATATGAATGTTTATATTGCAGTTTTTATAGCAGGGCTTGGTGGTTTTGCTGGTGATCAGATTTATTTTTATATTGGTAGATTTAATAAAGCATATGTATATAAAAAATTTAAAGGTCAAAGAAGAAAATTTGCACTTTCACATTTATTATTACAAAAATATGGTTGGCCAATAATTTTTGCACAAAGATATATGTATGGAATGAGAACAATTATACCTATATCAATTGGACTTACAAGATATTCTGCTAAGATGTTTGCATTCATTAATTTAATCTCAGCTTGGTGCTGGGCAGCTATTACAATTGTGCCTGCATGGTACTTTGGTGAAGAAATTCTAGTAGTACTACATTGGGCTAAAGAACACTGGTATTTTGCAGCTCCTTTTGGATTAGTTATTGGTGGATCAATTATATATTATTTTAAAAAAGCTAGTGAAAAAAAGGATAAAAATGTTAATTAATTTAAGTGATAAAAGTTTCCAAAGTATTCAAAGTGATCTTGGAATTATAATTACATCTAAAAAATGTTTAGATACTTTAGAAGATAAAAAGATTTTGTCTGATCTTAATTTTAAAGCAAGTGATGAAGAAGTAATTCTTTTAGCAGAAAAAAGAAATGTATATGTTGGTTGTGAAGATGATTCTTATGATTCTATTGCAATTGCAATATCAGCGGCTATTAAAGAAATTAAAAAAACAAAATTTACTTCAATTAAACTTGAACTTGGAACATCATGTAATGATAAATTAAAAGCTCTTGTTGAAGGTGCTATTATGGCTTCATACGAGTTTAATAAATATAAAAGTAAAAAAACTAAAAAAGAAAAATTAAATCTTACTATTGTTTGTTCAAAAATTACTACTTCTTTAGTTAATACTTTAGAAGACTCTATAATTATTGCAAAATCAGTAAATAAAGTAAGATCATATGTAAATACTACTCCCGAAGACTTTTATCCTGAAACTTTTGAAAAAGAGGCTAGAAAAATTGCTAAAGACAATAAAATCTCTTTAAAAGTTCATGGTGAAGATTATTTAGATAAAAATAAAATGCATTCAATGTTAGCAGTAGGACGAGCTTCTAGACATGAATCAAAACTTATTCATTTAACTTATAAATCAAAAAATCCAAAAGCTAAAATTGTTTTAGTTGGAAAAGGTTTAACTTATGATTCGGGTGGTTTATCTTTAAAACCTGCAGAATTTATGGCTGGAATGAAATCTGATAAAGGTGGAGGTTGTGCAGTATTAGGAATGATTAATGCAATTTCTAAAATGAAACTTGATGTAGAAGTGCATGCAATTATAGGTGCTGTTGAAAACATGATAGGTGGAGATGCCTATAAACCTGATGATGTATTAGTTGCAAAAAATGGTAAAACTATAGAAGTTAAAAATACTGATGCTGAAGGAAGACTTGTTCTTGCTGATTGTCTTGCTTATGCTCAAGATAAAATTGAAGATATTACGTATATCTTCGATTTTGCAACATTAACTGGTGCTGCATTAGTTGGAGTTGGGCAATATACAACTGCAATTATGGGAAATAACTCATCACTAAAATGTAAAGCTGTTTCTAATGCTTTAAAATCAGGTGAATATGCTACTTCTTTACCTTTTAATAGGTTCCTTAAAAAAACTATTAAATCTGAAATTGCTGATATCTCAAATTTAGCTAGTTCTAGATATGGGGGAGCTATTACGGCTGCTTTATTCTTAGATGAATTTATTACAGATGAAAATAAAAATAAATGGTTACATTTTGATATTGCAGGTCCTGCATTCGTTTCACATTCTTGGGGATATAATCCACATGGTGCAAGTGGAGCAGGTGTTAGAATGATGGTTGAATTTATTAAAAATATAGATAAAGATTCAAAAAATAAATAATTTGATTCATAATATTGATATTCATTATTAGTATTTAGCGAAAAGAATGTATAATTCCTCAAATAAATAAATATTTGAGGTCTTATGTTAAAAATAAATAACTTTCTTACAAAGAATATATACAAAATACTTCCTAGTCTTTTTTTCTTTATTATTTCAATGTTAATATGGCTTATTGTTGAAGCTAATTATATTACTAATACTTATTCTTCTAGAATTACAGCAGTAAATGAAATTATCATTGAAAGTACTTCTGCACATTTATGGTTTGAAGAACTTA
>JABSON010000420.1 GCA_013215915.1 Campylobacteraceae bacterium
TCGTTTAATTTGTCATTTTTAATATCTAATAATACATCTTCAAAATATACTTTTAATTCTTCTAATTCTTCTAACTCTTTTTCTTCTTCTTTAGCATTCTTTTTAGAATCAATAATATTCATCATTTCTTCAATGCTTTCATCTAATTCAACAATAACTTGTGTGTTTAATAATTCTTCTAATTTTTTTATTTTATTCAAGATAACTCCAGATTTTTTTATCATTATATCAAAAGATATATTATTCTAATGCTTTAGGAGTAGGGGATTAAAGACAAAAAAAATATCTTTTTGTCTTTATAAGTTTTTAGTCTTTTTTAATTAAGTGTTCATATCTTTTATCAGTTAACATTTCTAAGAAAGCAACAATTGCTTCAATCTTTCTGTCACTTTGTTTTTTAGCTTTTAGAACTTCTAAGTTAATAGTATCTTTAACTTCAGGCTGAGCCCAAGGTTTATTTGTTTCAGGATTACTTGTTCTAGTTTTATTATTATATTTATCATAAAACTCTACAACTGTTCTTAAATCTTTAAATACACCATTATGCATATATGGAGATGTAACAGCTACATTTCTTAATGTTGGAACTTTATATTTAGCTAAGTGTTTTTTATCTGTAACAGCAGGATTATTTAATAAACCTTTGTCAATATCTTTTACACCATTTTTAGCTCTTAAATAAGTATTAACAGGTACTCCAATATTATGGAATTCATAATTAGTAAATGTCTCGCCTTTTGCACCTTCTTTTTTTAATAAATGACAAGAAGCACAAGAGTTATTATTATTTGAGAAAAATATTGACATTCCTAAATCTTCTGTTGCCGTAAGATCATATGTTCCTTGTAAATATCTATCATATTTTGAATCAAATGGTGCAAATTCTTTTGTTTGCTCAAAAGCTTCAATTGCTTTTGTCATAAATAAATAAGCTTTTTTTGAATCGATAAATATATTTTTTCCATATAACTTTTTAAATGTTTCTACATAATATGGATTTTCTTGAAGTCTTTTACTTGTAGTCTCTTCAGATTTCATAGCCATTTCACCAGGATTTGTAGGAGGTCCACCAGCTTGTACAGCTAAAGTAGCAGCTCTTCCATCCCAAAATTGACCACCTATATATTCTTTTTTCTTTTTGTCATAATGAAACTTTGGCGAAAACATTGCATATGAAGCAGTAGGAGCTTGTCTATCTCCAATTGAGTGTCCATTTGCACCTAAAGATGCTTGTTTAAATATACCATTATCACGGTTGTCTACAAAACCAGCTTCTGGATTATGGCAAGTTGCACAAGATTGTGTTTTATTAAATGATAAGTTTTTATCAAAAAATAAAACTTGACCTAAAGCAGCTGTTTCTTTTTGTAATTGAAGTATTTTTTCTTGATTTGAATTATTAGATGAGCAGGCACTTAATAATAAAACAAGACTTAGAGTTAATAAATATCTTTTTTTCATAAAAAACCTTCTTTTCAAGTATTAATTAATTATATTAAGCTAACTCTTAAATATCACTTAAGTGATATTAATTATTGATTACTTTAGCATTATTGAATAATAAGTATTTTTTAGCCTAAAATTAATTAATTTAAATATAATAAGACTGAAAAGGTAAATAATGAATAATTTTATAAAA
>JABSON010000421.1 GCA_013215915.1 Campylobacteraceae bacterium
CCAGCATTATTAGCGTTCGAAAATTCTTAAATGCATATATGGGGAAGAGGTATGAAACATACCTGAGAAAAAACAAGAAAAATTCCAGTCAGAATTTCTGTATAAATCGTCCAGAATCTACATTGAGAAATTTAAGGGAGATAAATACTAAAACTAATCATATATGTATTCCAAGGTACAAAGAATAATATAAATCAAATAAAAAAAAGAATCATTTTTATAATTTTTAATAATTTAATTTCCAGAAATATAATTTTTTTATATAAATAGTAATGTATAGGAATTAAAAGTGCAGACACCACAGGAAATAAAGGTAAAAACACACATAATTGGCAGTAGAAGGTAAGTTTAAACATGACGAGAAATACAGTCAGAAATGGGAGACACTCTCCAAGATTTCCCATGAGAACAAAAGGTAAGTTAAACATAAATAATGTAGCAATCAATGCACACGGTGAAAATGATGATAAGCAACCAAAATCAATAGGTTTGTATAATGACAATACACAGAGAAACGAAAAGACGAATAAGAAATACACAACAAAGTTCTATACAGCAGAGCACAAGTGGAATTTAACAGGTGTCTATGATAATTATACAACGGCAACAGAAAGTAGAAAAAGAAAATTGAATGAGTCTATTTATAATACAAGAAAGTGTAACAAATTTGACGATGCTACCTTTACAGAAATGCTAGTAAACCATAGCATAGAAGAGATAGAAGTGCAGAAAGTAATCACAGGCGATGAGATAAATCGAATAATATTAAAAGAATCAGATAATGAACTAAACAAAACCGAAATAAAAATACTCGAAGACGAATTGAAAAAATACTATGACAAAAAAGAACAAGAAATTTGGAGAAACAAATTCTATAAAGCAAAAAATCAAAGAAAGCTTGAAACCGGTAGTTCACAAGCTAAACAAAAAAACATTACAAAGACAGAGCAATATATAAAATCAAAAAACACAGCAAAGAAAACGCTACTCAAATTAGCCTTCTCCATCAAACTACTCACTGACAGACAACTCAGAAAGTAGACAAACCATCCTCAGAAAGTCCAGTTCAACCAAGTGAAAAATAATACCTAACAAACACAACAACAAAAGTGAAACAAATTAACATGCAAGGTGAGAGATAGCTTATTTATAACAATGACACTGAGTGCTATATCAGATTACGATGGAAGCCCAGAATAATTAATAATAATAAAACTTAGAAATAAAAAGAAAGGAATACAAGTGGTATAAGATACAATAATACTAAAAATATATAAAAAATGAAACTAATGAAAGGCCAACAAAAGTGAACAAAATGCAGAGAAGTACAAAAGTGTAACAAATAATTCAGAGAAAGCGAAGAACAAGTAAACAAGCAAAATGCAAGGGTGACAAAAATTAATATGATAATAATAATGAAACTATAAAGAAAAAAAGAGGATTATAGATAGATGCTCCAGGCCATTGTAATTAGCCAATACTGCCTGCGGCACATGTATGTCTTATTACATAGCAACAGCACCTGATTAAACTAATGAATGGTCGTCCATCCATTATCACATCAGACCCAACACTGCTTAACTTCAGTGATCTCACTGGAACGGGTTTAACCAGAGAGTTATAATAAACGAGCCT
>JABSON010000422.1 GCA_013215915.1 Campylobacteraceae bacterium
CGCATTTTCAGTGAAAAACTGATTAAATTTAGTTTAATATCTCGCTATCTAAGTATATGCAATTGAGATATTATGGCGTAAATATCCCATAAAGAGGATTTAGAGTGCGGCTTGTCTCTATTTTTAAAAATTTATTTTCTAAAAATATAAGCAATATAAATATGAAACTATAGATACTCCAATATGCGCGTCCTATAATTTAAGATTAATTTTTGTAAATAAATTAGCAAAAAAACTAGAGTAATTATGCCTATGCTTATAATTAAGAAGATTTTTCTTCTTTAAAAACTAGCATAAATATTAAAGTATTTTTATTTATGCTTTTAAGCACAAAAAATATACTAATATTTAGATAATGCTTTATTTATTTGAATATAAGCTTCGATAGGTGTAGTTTCAAAATACTTCATATTATATTTTTTTGCAAACTCTTTTGTCATTCTTTGAACTTCAAGTAAATTAAATCTTGGGGCATGTGGAAATAAATGGTGCTCAATTTGAGTATTTAGTCCTCCATAAAACCAATGTATGATAAAACCACCTTTTAAAGATCTACTTGTTCTCATTTGAAACTCCAACCAAGATAATTCTTTCATTTGCTTTTCATTAAATACTTCACAAGCTAGATGATTAGTAATAAAACCAAATGATAACCAAAGAGAAAGACTTAAATATAAAGTTACAAAAGTAATCAATGCACTTTCAAGAGAAAGAGAATAAAATACAAAACCCCACACAATTGGCCAATGTAAAAGCATTAGAGTTAACTCTAAGAACTTTCTTTTTTTAATTGCATAATTATATGATTGTACAATAAAAGCAGGATACATAAAAAACATAGCTCCCCAAAATACTAAATACTTAAAGAATCTTAGAGTAGAATTATTACCTTTATGATTAGGAGTAAAAGCACCATCCATTGCTAATATATCTTCATCTTTTTCAGGAACATTACAATTATTATGATGATTTATATTATGTTTAAAAATCCACCAAGAAGATGAGTTTGTTATAGTAATTGCAGAGAAAGGATAACTTAATAAAAGTGATAATTTTTTACTTTTAAAATATTGCAGATGTAATATATCATGGGAAACAAATACAGCTCTTGTAAATAATAAAGTCATAAATAGACCTAAAAGAATTGGATTCCAATGTGTAATTGTTACATAAACAAATACAAAAGAAACTAGTACTGCTATCATTTCGACAGATCCTCGAATAGGTACTCTTTTTAATAAACCAGCTTTAGTAACAGTTTCTTTAAGTTCATCAAATATTTCTTTATATTCTTTCGATTTATTCATATTTTTCATTTTAAGTCCTATTTCTATGTTTTAATTACTTCTTAATGTTATATAATGTTAAAGAAAATTATATCAGAATTATAGTTCTTCTCTACTTTAAAATATAGTAATTAAAATAAGTAAATTAAAGATATGAAATTATCAGTTCATTAAATGATTTTTACATTTTTTTTTAATAAAATAAGCTAATAAAAGTTTAAAAGGATAACAATGCTTGATATACTTATCGTTATAGCTGTTATAGTATTTATTTTACTACGATGGAGTAGATATTACAGTAACAAACAAATAAAAAAATCATTAAAAGAAGTAAATTTA
>JABSON010000423.1 GCA_013215915.1 Campylobacteraceae bacterium
GACTATGTATTAATGTGATGACTATGTATTAATGTGATGACTATGTATTAATGTGATGACTATGTATTAATGTGATGACTATGTATTAATGTGATGTGATAACTGTGAATTAAAGATTATAAAGTTATTGTTTTTTTACGTGGAAAAGAAAATATAATTATGATAAGTTTATTTGGTTGTCTGAGGTTGATAGAGAGAATATCGACCTTATTCTAGCATCTAACTCCCGACGCCGAAGGCCAAGTGGAGTTAGAAGCTAAAATAAGGTCGATATTCTCTCGATCAACCATAATAAGTATTCTTGGTTTTATGCAATTTATACATTAATTTGTAGAAAATGAACAGTCAGTAGTCACACCCGACAGAAAACTTTTAATTTATATAATTATTATTATATGTTTTCCCCACGTATTCTATCTTCTAATAATATGTTTATTATACATTTTTTTTGTAACATAACCGTAATGGAACGCTCTGATTGGATGTATCAAGGTGATGAGGCGCTGTGATTGGCTGTGTCAAGGTGTTGCCAAGGTTTGTCAAGGTTTTCACGTCTTTCTATGTTTATTATAGCAAACACCTAGAAACTCTACTTAAAGTACTCTGCAAACATTGATATTTTGAGTAAAAAAATGGAAAATATAAAACGGTTATTACACTGCGTACATTTTAATAAACAAAATATATTCCCCGGACAATTAAAGAAATTATGCGACTCGGCTACGTCTCGTCGCATAATTCTTAAATTGTCCTCGTAATATAATTTGTTTCTATTAAAATGTACGCAGTGTAATAACCGTTTATTATTATTATTAATTAAAAATGAAAAGAATTATTTATTCTAAGAAAATATATTTATTGTTGTTTTAAAAAAAGGAAAAAGGCATATTAAATTCGATAAAAGTGCAATCCAATATTAGATAGCCCTAGTAGATATTGATAATATTTTACCCGAAATATGCTCTAAAATGACAATAATAAATAATATTTTATACAAAATCGATTTGACGCCAATGCAATGTCACGATTAACGACAGTATCGCGCGTTTTTTTGTGTCTTGCTTCGGCCAGTTACCATAAATTTGAAACCTGCTTCCCATAAATTAAAATTTATCTGGACCCATGTGTAGGGATTTCTACTGTACCATATATGTTGAAATTGTTAAAATATCTCAAAATGGCAGACGATATACAGCCGGTTTTTCAGCTTACTTGTGTTTACAATTAATATCTATTATAGAAAATTATCTAAACCCGATTTAACAGTAAATCTTTGTGTTAGAGACATTTAAACTTTTTTTGTTAGAAGCAGTATTTTAACCACCAAACAACTAATAATGAATATTTTTGGTGTTTTTTTTAGATGGTCCGCTATAAAAAAAACGTAATAACTCCGCCCATTTTTATTCAATTTTCAAAAACAAACTATTATTAGAAAGCATACAGTTGGTGCGTGCGTTCTGTTACTGAAAATAGGAATTACATATTATTAGTCTAACTTACCGAAACTGATTGTTGAAGTTTATGCTTAAACTGACCTACACTGGCCCTTATACGTAACTTCACCTCCCCCCCCCTCCCCCGCCCCCTACCCAGAAAGGGCTAGTAGAAGCCA
>JABSON010000424.1 GCA_013215915.1 Campylobacteraceae bacterium
GAATTAATATATGAATTAAAAAACTTTTATTCTCTTTATCCTATTGGAAAAATAAATACAAAAACTAGGAAATATTCACTTATTAGTAAAAATAAAAACATTACATTAGAAAATATAAAAAACAAAAAGTTATATCTCTCAAATAAAAGTTTTTATTTAAAAGATATAGCAGAAGTTTTTTACTCTTACGATGATAATTTTTTAATTACAAGAACAAATGCTAATAAATCAATTGTTTTAGAAATAAAAAAAGCTAAAAAAGGTGATAGTTTAAAATTAGCAGATGAGATAAAAAATTTAATAAAAACTTACGAAAAAAACAATAAGAATATTGAATTTTCTGTGCAAGCAGATAGTTCATTTTGGGTAAAAACAAGATTTAACATGATTTATTCAAATATTTTAATAGCTTTAGTTTTATTATTTTTATCAATCTGGCTTTTTGTATCCCTTAAAATTGCATTTATAGTTATTATAGGAATTCCAATTTCATTTGCATTTGGACTTATTGGTTTAGACTTTTTTGATTACTCATTAAATACTTTATCTATGATAGGAGTATTATTAAGTTTAGGAATAATAGTAGATGAAGCTATTGTTGTATCTGAAAATATTCATAGGCATTTACGAATGGGTAAATCAGTGCATCAAGCTTGTTTAGATGGAACGAGTGAAGTATTAGGAATATTATTTGCTTCATTATTAACAACAGTAATTGCTTTTATTCCTTTAACTATGATTGATGGATCAGTTGGTTTATTTATTAAGATCATACCTTTAATGTTAATTATTTTAATAGTGTCATCATTTATTGAGAGTTTTATATTTTTACCATTACATTATAAAGAGTTATCGTTTTTTTCTTTTAAAGAATCACCTTTAAAAGAAAAGTTCTGGAATTATTTATCTATAAAATATAAAAATTTACTTTCATATCTTTTAGAAAAAAAACTAATATTTTTATCTTCATTATTTGTGTTTACTTTTTTATGTACATTTATTCTAATAAAAACTTTTTCTTTCTCTTTATTTCCAACTTTTGATGCCATGAGTATTAATATAATGGCAAAAGTTAATAATAACTCTTTAGACTATACTCTTAATCAAAGTAGGGAACTAGAAAACCTGCTTTTAGAAGAATTAGATAAAGATAATATTTCATCGTTAAGTTCTTTTATTGGAATAAATTCAGATGGAAGATCGAAAAAAGATTTATCTGCAAATTTATTTACTCTAAGATTAAATTTAAATGAAAAAATACCAGATAACTTTTTTAATCTTTATATTAATCCTATTTTTTCACCTTATTCAAAAGGTCCAAATCAAACAAGAACTTTATCAGCAATACAAATAAAAGAGAAAATTAAAAAGATACTTAAAAAAAACAATATTACAAAAGGTTTTAAAGAGTTTTCAATTTCTATTCCTCAAACAGGTGTTGTAAAAAATGATATTAAAATATCTTTTGCTCATAAATCAAAAGATGAAATTAAATATGCAATAAATACTTTAAGTAAAAGATTTTTAGATTTTAAAGAAGTTGATAATATTAAAAATGATATGAATTTTGATGATATATCTTTAGAAATTGAGCTTAATTCTTATGGTAAA
>JABSON010000425.1 GCA_013215915.1 Campylobacteraceae bacterium
TTTTAATGATAAATGATTATATAAATGAGCTAATACCTAGCTATCATTTTTTAAAGAATACTTTAGAATCAATTCCTAAGTACTTATATCTTAATTCAGAAAACCCAATATTTAATTCAGAATATAAATATTTTAAGAGATTTAAAAACTGTAATGGTATTCACGCTTATAATAAAATATATACAGCAGCCCATTGTAATATAGTCAAGTCTATAAATATACAATATGATTTATCTTATATAAAAAGTAATACTATTTCAGAACTTAAAGTAGGAAAACTAAATCTAGATAAGATAGGGACTTTTAAATATTATTCTATGTCAAAAGAAGGAATGTTTTATAATGTGCTTTTACAAGAGAGAAATTGTAAATTTTATAAAGAAAAGAATATTCCATATGGCCTTAATGAAACTTTTGACATATCAGAGCTAAGAAAAGAATATGAAATAAGATCTACTTGTTTAGCTATTGCTTCTAATAGTGGAGGTGGAGTATTTCAAGATGGAGTTTTAGTAGGAATTATCTCAAAAACTGTTTTTAATAAAGACGAGTTTTTATATAGTATTCTTGAACCTATTTTCCCACTTTATTAAAAAGTATATATCTTTTGATATAATGATATTAACTATCAATAAAGGATTTATATATGCCTAATAATAAATGGGAAGAATTTGCTGCTACTTTTGAAGAAAAGAATAATTATGTTGTTGGAATAAAAGATATAAATTTAGTAAAAGATGAACTATATTTATTAAAAGACTTAGGACTTACTTTAGAACTTGCTTGTGGTAATGGTACATATACTCAATGTTTAGTAAAAAACTGCACAAAATTAATTGCTAGTGATATTTCGCAGGATATGTTAAAAGTCACAAAAAAAAGATTTGAAAATGAAAAAAATGTTTCTGTGCAAAAAGAAGATTGTTTTTCTTTATCTTTTGAAGACAATTCTTTAGATACAATTTTTATGGCTAACTTATTACATGTAATTCCAAATCCTGATCTTGTTATAAAAGAGTGTAATAGGGTGCTTAAAAAAGATGGCAGAATTATTATTATGAGTTTTACTTTACATTCTATGAGTTTTTTTAATAAGTTATTCTTAAAATATAGATATTTAAAAACATATGGTCCTAAATCCTCATCTACAATATTAACACCGTCTTATTTAAAAGAATTAACAAACAAAAATTTTACAGAAATCAAAAATGTAATTTTAGGAAAAAATGTTAAAGCTATATATTTTACTGCTAAGAAAATGTAAGTTATTTTGTTGCTTTCCTTAATCATAGTATATAAATATAATATGATATAATACATTAAAAAATAGGGCCCAAAATGTTAAAACAACTTCCTCTTGGAATTCAAACATTTGAAAAAATAAGATCTGATAATTATTTGTATGTTGATAAAACAAAAATTGCATTAGATTTAATTAAAAATAATTCATATATTTTTTTAGCACGTCCAAGAAGATTTGGTAAATCTTTATTTAAGGATACTATTCATAATATTTATGAAGGTAATAAAGAATATTTTAAAGGTTTATATATTTATGATAAATGGGATTGGACTATAAAATATCCAGTAATTAAAATATCATT
>JABSON010000426.1 GCA_013215915.1 Campylobacteraceae bacterium
ATGAATTACTTATAGTTTTCGCATTTATATTAATGATTGTATTCTTTTTTGTTAGAAAATTGAAGCATGCTAAAGTATTAATAGAAGAACAAAAAAAGAATTTAGAAACTCTTTTTTTAGATACTCAAGATGCAGTAATACTTGTAAAGAATGGAAAATATATTGATGTAAATAATTCCCTTTTAGAACTTTTTAAATATAAAAGTAAAGAAGATATTTTAAATAATAAACCTTCTTCCATGGCACCTTTATACCAAGATAATAATGAATTATCATCAGTTGAGATGAAAAAACATTTCGAAGAATGTTATAAAAATGGAACTGCAAGATTTGAATGGTTAGCTAAAAAATCTAATGGAGAATTGTTTTGGATGGAAATTGTTTCCACTAAATTAAAATTTTCAGATGAAGATATTCTTCATATGTTATGTAGAGATATAAGTGAGAGTAAAACTTTAGAATTAGAATTAAAAGAACAAAAAGAAGTTTTTGAGACTTTATTTAATGAAAGTGCCGATGGAGTTGCTTTAATTAAAGATAACAAGTTTATTGATTGTAATAATGCGATATTAAATATGCTTGATTTTAGAAAAAAAAGTGATTTAATTGGACTAAGTATTCTTGATCTTTCACCTGAATATCAAGATAATAATAAATTATCTAAAGTTGAATGTAAAATTAAAATAGATGAATGTATTAGAAATGGATGGAGTAGATTTGAATGGATTCATATAAAATCAACTGGTATAAAAATGTGGATAGAAGTTGTATTAACAAATATTACAATTAGATATGAAAATATCACACATGTAGTTTGGAGAGATATTTCACAAACTAAAAAATTACAAAAACAAATAAAACAAAGAACAACTGATTTAGAGAATTCAAATGAAGAATTAGAAGAAACAATAGAAAATTTAAAACAAACACAGGATCAGCTTATTGCTTCAGAAAAAATGGCTGCGCTTGGTGCTCTAGTGGCAGGAGTTGCCCATGAAATTAATACACCTGTGGGAATTGGACTTACAGGTATATCTCATTTAGAAGATATTACAAGAACAATTAATAATCAATATAATTCTTCTACAATGACTCAAGAAGATTTTGAGGAATATTTAAAATCTTCAAAAGATTTAAGTATTTTAATATATAAAAACTTAGAAAAAGCAGCTTCTCTTGTACGATCTTTTAAACAAGTAGCAGTTGATCAATCAAGTGAAGAAAAAAGAGAATTTAATTTAAAAGAATATTTATATGAAATATTACAAAGTATACATTCTGTTACAAAAAGAACAAAAATTAAAATAAAGATATCTTGTGATGATAATATTCATATTAATTCATATGCTGGATTTTATTCTCAAATAATTACTAATTTAATAATGAACTCATTAGCTCA
The DNA here is from genome assembly GCA_013215915.1 of Campylobacteraceae bacterium. Taxonomy (GTDB): domain Bacteria; phylum Campylobacterota; class Campylobacteria; order Campylobacterales; family Arcobacteraceae; genus NORP36. The sequence goes on from JABSON010000426.1 coordinate 1,400, forward strand.
TGGTTTTAAAGATAAAGAAGAAGGCAATATTTTTATTAATATAGAAAATAAAAATAATGAATTAAAAATAATATATAAAGATACGGGAATAGGAATAAAAGAAGAACACATAAATAAAATATTTGATACCTTCTTTACTACAAATAGAGATAATGGTGGGTCTGGTTTAGGATTAAATATATTTTAT
>JABSON010000427.1 GCA_013215915.1 Campylobacteraceae bacterium
TAAAATTAAAATATAATCAATAGTAGGAGAAATGAGACGATACTGTAGCACTTTCAAGCTTATAAGTTTGAAATATTACATCGTTCATCAACTTATCTATTATGTTAGAATTTTGTAAATGACAATTATGAATAATGATGAAATAACTTTTACAAGTTTCATATTCGTATGAAGTTCTTTTAGATTAAGACCGAAGGAGTTTCAATTTATAATCGAAGTTCCAAACATAACAATAAATTGGAGAAAACGAAGTAGTAGATGAGAAAACTTTTAGGTTAAATTGTTCGCAAGAGATGCTTACAATTTACTGGAGTTGACCGTTACTTACTTTGTTTCTCAATACCGACGTTATGGAAGAGCGAGCAAAAATTTTTTTAGAACAATATCTTGAATCATTAAGTGATTCTAAACGTAAGAAGTATAAATCATTTAGTTCAGACTATTTTTGTGCAGATGAAAATAATGCAAATTTATGCGCTGATTTAATTTGTATTGGTCAAAAGACTGCAAGTTGCAGCTTAAAATATTGCTATGAATCAGAAGATGAATCAATACCAATAATTGGTCACTTGTTCGTAGTCACGAATTGGGATGGTAAGCCTATTTGTATCATTGAAATTGATTCTGTTGAAGAATCTAAGTATTCCAATGTTTCAGCTGACTTTGCTTATATGGAAGGAGAAGGCGATCGTTCACTTAAGTGGTGGCGTAAGGCTCATTGGGATTTTTTTGCACAAGAATGTGAAAAACTTGATATAGAACCAAGTGAAGATATGATTCTAATTTTGGAACGATTCCATGTAGTTCATCAATCAGTAACATAACAAAGTATCAGTTGTATTACAATCGTAGAATATGAAGTCAATAAAAATAGTACCATCTTATGCTAAGGTATTTGAGGTCTTAAACTTTGGAGAAAAATATGTTAATTTTATTGAGAGAGATGTCACAAAATGCTTTTTGTGAATATGAAGATAAAGCTATTCGATCTTATGCCAATGAGAACATAGAGTCAGGTAGATGGATAAAAAAAGGTGCAGTAGAACAATCTAGGGCTGTTTTTAAAAAACTTTTACCTGATGGCTTAAATACTAAAGATAATTATTTATTTGAAATTATTCTTAAAAGTAAAGATTGTGTTGTTGGTATTTTATGGTTATCAGTTGAAGACAAATATGCAGGAAAATCAGCATTTATATATGACATAGAAATATATGAAGATTATAGAAGAAAAGGCTACGCTAAACAGTCTCTTAAAGCCATAGAATCATATTCAAAAGATCTTGGTATTAATAAAATTGGATTACATGTATTTAATCATAATAAATCGGCAGCATCATTATATGAGGCTATGGGTTATGATGTTGTTAGTTCTAATATGGTTAAAACTATAGTATAAATAAGATTATTAATTCGTTCCTATGTACATGTAAAAAAAAAAGGGATAGGTGACTTTATTTTCAAGTAATAGAAAATATAACAAGGCCTCATATAATAAGAACATAGCAATTTAGCTATCATAAATTAGAGAGTTAATAAATATAATATATCGGACAAAATCTAAAACGGCTAGTTTTTT
>JABSON010000428.1 GCA_013215915.1 Campylobacteraceae bacterium
TTTTATAAAAGAATTAATACTCCTTAATATTATATAAATCTATATATAATTCAAAAAGAATAGGATTTGAACCTATAAAAATAGTTTTGAAGACTAACATTTTTCCATTTAAATTATCTTTTTAAACAATAAAAAAAATCATTTTCTCCAACAGCAAGTTCCCTTACAGTTACCTTGTTACGACTTAAATTCCATTACTTAACTCTTATACAATTAATTTAAATTTTTACATCTATTATAAATATAAAAAAAACTAATTTTTACAAAATTAAATTTTAGAACTGCGACGGGCAGTGAGTACAAAACTGAATTACAAATTCACCGTAATATTATTTTTTACGATTACTATTGATTTCGACTTCATATTTTCAAGTTTCAGAAAATAATTAGAATTAAAAAATTTTTTAAATAATATTTTTAAAATTTTTTAAAAATATATCTTTGTAAATTTTAATGTAGTACATATATAGCCCATTATATACGGTCATAACGACTTGATATCATCTAAAAATAAAAAATAAATAAAAATAATTTTATTTTTAGGTTACATTTGTAATAAATAAAAATCACTTCACAAACTAACAACAGCCATGCAACACAAATATAAATGGTAAGATTTTCGCGGATTATCAGATTAAATTACATACTCCACCAACTGTAAATAGTTTCCGCCTTTTTCTTTAAGTTTAAATCTTGCGATCATACTTCCCAGGTAGTTTATTTATTTGTTAAATTATAAAATATTAAATTATAATAAACATCGTTTTCTGTATAGACTAAAAGGGTATCTAATCCTCTTTGATACCTATACCTTCATTTATAAATGACAGTTATATTTAGAAATATTTATTAAAATTCGATACTCCTTTTTATATTACAAAATTTTACCTTTACATAAAAAATTATTACTTCTTTAAAATAACTCTATATATTTTATCCAGAAAAAAATTTTAATATATATATTAAAATTTAATTAAAAAAAAAAAAAAAAACAAAAAAATTTTTTACACAATAAAATGGATAACACTAACTCCTCTTGTTTTACCGCGACTGCTGGCACAAGTATTAGTCGGAATTTAAAATTATTTTTAAAATCATTATTTAAAATAATAACAAGCTTTACAACGGTTAGCCTTATTCACTTAAAAAAAATTTTCGGATCAAGATAATAACTCATTGTCCAGATATTTTCCACTGCTGACTTATAAAAAAGTTTAAGTTTTATTTCAAACCTAATGTGGCTATTCAATCCCTAAAAATAGCTATAAATAATAAACTTGGTAAAGCCTTTAACTTACCAACTATTTAATTTAATATAAACGTAATTTTTAACTAAAATTATTTTTTTTATATAAATATATTAATATAGATTAAAAAATAACTAATTTATACATTACTCACCAATACGCTATAAAATTATTTTATTTTTAACTCGCATGTGTTTATAAAATTTTCAAGTGTTAAACCATGACCAGAAATATCATTATACTATTATATTAATTATAAAATAAATAATATAAAAATAATTATAAAAACTACCTATTTTAAAACTAATAAACTAATTTATACTTATTTTA
>JABSON010000429.1 GCA_013215915.1 Campylobacteraceae bacterium
GAGGTATAGGGAAAATGGTGCACACTTGCCTATGTATTTGTTACTCACATACAAAGTGACTGCTACCGGATTAACAGGGATAGTAGAAAATTAAGTTGTAAAGTTTCTGGAATAGGCAGAATTTTTTTGGATTTTCGCGTTTTCTGTAAAAAATGCTTATTTTTTTCTCCCGTATTATGACATTTGTTTTCTTCTCACAAACAATACTAACAGACACATTTTTTATAAGTAAAGTTTCTAAGAAACTGTTCTTCCGAAAACACAGAAATGTAAGAATTCCGCAAGAAAACAGTATCATTATGATGTTTTTTAAATTTATTTTTCTTCTTTTAAAATGATATAAACTTAAGCTGTTAGATTTTAATACGAAAATTGTGAATAAAAGGATCAGAATTTTTTCTAATTTTAATTAAATAGGGTACATGCTGGGATTGAGTCTAAAATATGAACTATACACTACCATAGGCTCTTTTGCTTCCATAAATACATAATATACTAGTTGTTAATATATACACATAACTATTTATAATTATTAAATTAATATACAATATTTGGCAACTTAGTTATCAGTAACATATTTGGTGTTTCAAATCTTTACTACTATAGCAAGTTATAGCTGGCGTACACACTTCAATCTGAATAGTAAATCCATTTTATCATAAAAATATGTCATATAATAAAACAATTGTTTGTTTGTTAGTTGGGGTTTATAGGTCTAGTATTGCTCATATGTGTAACATTGCAAGACTTTATCTATAAACAAACATATGACACTGGTCAGCCTCCAGTACATTGTCCTACAATGAGAAAAATCATTCACACCAGGAAAACCCACTCATTAATGCAACAGAAATATATATAGAAGGACAGGATGGATTTAAGAATTGTGAAAAATCAACTTGAATATTTACCAGACGTTATCTGATATGCAGCCAGGTTGCACGTAACAAAGTAACTATTTATTAACTGGGAAATAAAGTCAAGCTTTATTTACCGAGATATGTAAAAATATTTTATTGGTCGAGCGACCGTAGTGCGCAGGACCAATAATAGGGTGAAGCATATCGAGGTAAATAAAGCTCTTTCTTCACCAGATAATATGTAGTTTTATTGTTTTGCTTTTATTTATTATCTTGATTTTATTAATGAGAAGTTTCTATTTATTATTATTTTCATTTCGATTAGACTATATATGTCATGGAGTAACGGAAAATCTTGTTATACATTAATATATGTTAGTGTTACTTTGTGTATCTTACCCATTAATAATACACCATTTCAACGGGTCCCTATACGTGTTAAATCCCTAGGGAGTTAATGCTTTTTACTAACAGTAGCTTCGGTAGTGTAATGGTTACCACACCTGACTGTTAATCCAGAGTACTGGGGTTCGCCTCCCACCAGTGGCGCAAGGTATTTTTTTCATTTAAATTTACTTTTATGAATTTTGCTGCATGAATCTTCTGTGAATATAATTGTAACAATTCACATTACTTATAATATCTAACCGTAATAAAATAATTCAATGTTAGATAGTGTATTTTAAAGATAATATAGATACAGCTTATAATTCA
>JABSON010000043.1 GCA_013215915.1 Campylobacteraceae bacterium
AATAAAAAAGAATTGGAAGTTTTACAATAAATCTTATAAAACAATTAAGGAAAAAAGAGTTGTTGTAAATGTGAATAAACATTTAATAGTTTCATTATCTTCAAAATCTAGTATTATTACTTATAAAAAAATGATAAGTCATATTAATTTTTTGATTGATTATGAAATTAAGGGTGCTTACATACAAAGAAAAGAATTTTTATTAAATTATTATGATATGAAATCATATTTAATTTATTCTGTTATTGGTTTAATTTTGACTGCAATTTTTATTTTTTATTTTTTGATGTTATCAATTTTACAAAAAGACAAGTATTTAAATTATTTAAATAAAAAATATAAAAAAGATTCTATTACTGATTCAATGACCCAATTAAATAATAGAAAATATTTTGACATGATATTTGATAAAATGCCTGATGTTTCAAAAGAAAAAAACTGGGAAAGCGCTTTTATGATGTTTGATATTGATCATTTTAAACAGTATAATGATACTTATGGACATGATAAAGGTGATGATACACTTAAAGCTGTGGCAAACGTGTTAAAAACTTATTTTAATAAAGAATACGAGTACGTATTTAGACTTGGAGGAGAAGAGTTTGGTGTAATATTATTTGATATAGACAAGGACATAGTTGAATCTTGTTTAAAAGATATTAATGAAAAAATAGTTCAGTTACAAATAGAACATAAGAGTTCGTCTGTTTTAGGAGTTATTAGTATTTCAATTGGCGCAGTTATGTATTCAAAAGATAATGATTTATCTACAAATAAAATGTATAAACTAGCGGATGAAAAACTTTACAAATCTAAAACAAATGGTAGAAATCAATATACAATATAAAAGGATAAGAATTGGATTTTTTATTTAACAAAAATCATCATTTTAATTTAGCTAATTTAGCAACATTTATGAATATAGGGGCAGGTGTTTTAGCTATATATTTTTTAACTCATCAAGAGTTTTTTGGAGCTGCTTTATTTGCTTGGATTGCAGGAGCATTTGATATAATTGATGGAAAAATTGCAAGAAAATATAATTTATCTACAGAGTTTGGAATTCAATTAGATTCATACGCAGACTTTTTATCTTTTGTAATTGTTCCAGTAATGTTCATTTATTTTGCAATATTTGAAGGTTCTGATACAAATTTAGGATTAATTGCAATAGTTTTTATTCATTATGTTATTTCAGGATTAAGAAGATTAATTCAATTTAATATTAATGCTGAAGAAGGTGAAGTTGCAAAATACTTTACAGGGATTCCTACACCTTTAGGAGCAATTTTGTTATTTTCTTCGTATCTAGTGTGGTTAAGCGGTTATATTCCTGCAGACTTTATGTTAATTCCAATTATCGTTATTGCTTATTTATTAAATTCTAAAATAAAAATACCCCACCCTTAATGGAAAAAATAGTTACAATGGATTTAGGCTCTAATTCTTTTAGAGTCTTAATTTATGATACTTTAAATTTTAAAATAATTTCAGAATTTAATGAAATTGTTGGAATGGCTGATGGTTTAGAAAAAACTAATAAAATATCTATAGCAGCTCAAAATCGTGTTATTAAAGCGATTAATAAATGTAGTCAAGACATGAACTTTGATAGCTCTAAAGCTATTTGTATTACTACAGCTGCAATGAGAAAAGCAGATAACTCACAAGAAGTATTAAAAAATATATTAGATAAAACAAAAGCTAGTTTTAAAATCATTGATGGTTTAGAAGAAGCTAGACTTACTTTATTAGCTGTTAAATATGCTTTAAAAAGAGAGAAAATATTATCTGAGAACTTTATATTACTTGATATTGGTGGCGGTTCTACAGAAATTATAATTAATACAAAAGATCAATACATTTCTCATAGTTTTGATTTAGGAATAGTTACTTTAACTCAAAAATATTATTCTAAAAAAGATTTAGAACTTTTTTTAGAAGATAAAAAAGTTCAGATCAATAACTTTTTATTATCTACAAATATTGATATATCATCTTATACTTTTGTGGCAACTGCTGGAACACCAACTACAATAGCTGCAATTAAATTAGGTCAAGACTTTTTTCATTATAATAAAGATGAAGTAAATGGAACTATTGTTGATTTAAATGATCTAAATACTTGTTTAGAAATGTTTGAAAAATCAACATCAGGTGAAATAACTGATTTAGTTGGAAAAGGTAGAGTCGATTTTATAGAAATTGGAATTCATATTTATAAAGCTATATTTGAAGTTCTAGAAAAAAAAGAATCTTTAGTATTAGATGATGGTTTAAAAGAAGGTATTGCAATTAATTATGCAATTAGAAAAGCTTAAGACTATTTTAATAGTCTTACACTTTGTTCTTGAACAATATTAGCTTGAGCGGCTACTAGTCCAATATTTGCAGATATGTTTGTTTTTGAGAAATCTTTAACTTCATTTGCAAAATTGATATTCTTAAATGAAGAATTTTCTAAAAGAAGTTTGGTTTCATTATTAATTGAATTATTTGCTTGTTCTTTTACACTTGATTCTATTTCTTGAAAGTTTTTATTATAACTTTGTATTATTTCTTTACTCTCTTTAATTAAAGCTTTAAAATGATCTTCTGTATCAGGTAAATCATTTGCTTGTATTTTTAAATTTGAAACAATTGTATTTAAGTCAGCTTTTTGAATTTCTATTGAATCATCTTCAGTTGATAATAATATTGTATTTTCTTCATAATCTGCTGTAAATAAATTCTTATTATCAAACTTTGTATTTTGAGTATTTAAAGAAAAATCATTTAACAATGTTTTAATATTTTGAATATCTTCTTGCTTTAAAATATTATCATCTTTATTTTCTAATGTATTTTCAATTTTGTCTAAAATTGTATTTTGTTTTTCTAAAGTATTAAGTGTAATTTTACTTATTGCTAAAGCGGTATTAGACTCTTCAAGACCTATAGCTAAATTACTTTTATCATGTTTTAATAAAGCTGAGATACTAAGATTATAAGAATCTTGTTCACTTTCTTGAATGTTAGAACTAGACTGCGTTCTCTCTAAAGGAATATTAGAATTTAAACCTTGTAAATTATTGACACTAGGGTTAATATTATTAACTTCCATTTTAATCCTTTTTAAGCTTATTCTATATTATATGAAAAAAATAATTAAATAAGAATAAAAGTACTTAAATATATCAAAGAAGTTAACTAACAATTAATAAATTTTTTTGTAATATGTTATATATTTTACGAGGGAGAAATATTATGAAAATAACTGGCGCAAAAATGGTTACAGAATCATTAAGGGAAGAAGGGGTAGAAGTAGTATTCGGATACCCTGGTGGCGCTATAATGAATGTTTATGATGAGATTTATAAACAAAATGATTTTGAACACATTTTAACTAGACACGAACAAGCTGCAATACATGCAGCAGAAGGGTATGCTAAGTCAACTGGTAAAGTAGGAGTTGCAATTGTAACATCAGGTCCTGGTTTTACAAATGCAGTTACTGGTTTGGCTAATGCATACATGGATTCAACTCCAATAGTTGTAATTTCAGGTCAAGTTCCAACAACAATCATTGGAACAGATGGTTTTCAAGAAATTGATGCTGTTGGAATATCAAGACCCTGTACAAAACATAATTATTTAGTAAGTGATATTAAAGACTTACCAAGAATTATGAAAGAAGCTTTTCACATAGCTGCTACAGGTAGACCTGGTCCGGTGCATGTTGATATTCCAAAAGATATTACAGCACAATTAGGAATTTTTGATTATGCAAAAGAAATTGATTTACCAACATATAAACCAACTGTTAATTTTAATAAAAAACAATTAAAAAAAGCACTTGATGCAATAGCAAAAGCAAAAAAACCATTACTATATATTGGTGGGGGTGCAATAATTGCAAATTGCAGTGAGGTAATCAGAGAATTTGCAAAACTAACAAATATTCCAGCAGTTGAAACTATTATGGCAAGAGGAATAATGGGACAAGAAAACCCATTATTATTTGGAATGTTAGGAATGCATGGTGAGTATGCTGCTAATATGGCAACACACGAAACAGATTTACTTATTTGTTTAGGTGCAAGATTTGATGATAGAGTAACAGGAAGATTAGATCAATTTGCAAAAAAAGCTAAAATTGTTCATATTGATATAGATCCAGCATCAATAGGTAAACTTGTTGATACAAACTTTCCAATTGTTGGAGATCTTAAAGTTACTGTAAAAGGCATGCTAGAGTATGCAAAAGAAATTAAATTTAATGATTATTCTCATTGGGTAGAATTATTACAAAATTACCAAGATAATCAACCATTAAGATTTATTGACTCAGATGAATTTATTAAACCTCAGTGGCCAATTAAAAGAATTGGTGAATTATTAGGTTCTAAGGCAATAATTTCAACTGATGTTGGTCAACATCAAATGTGGGCTGCACAATTTTATCCATTCACTTTTCCAAGACAGTTTATAACTTCTGGTGGATTAGGTACAATGGGATTTGGTTTACCTGCTGCTATGGGTGTTGCAAGGGGAAATCCAGATAAAATATCTATTAATATTACAGGTGATGGTTCAATATTAATGAATATTCAAGAGTTAATGACTTGTTCTGCTTCTAATTTACCAGTAATAAATATTATTTTAAATAATAATTATTTAGGAATGGTAAGACAATGGCAAACTATGTTTTATGGAAATAGATTATCTGAAACTGTTCTAGAAAAACAACCAGATTTTCAAATGCTTGTAAAAGCTTTTGGTGGAAATGGATATAAAGTTAGAACAAAAGAAGAATTTGATGCTGCAATTAAAGATGCAATAGAGAAAAAAACTGTTGCTATGATTGAAGTTGTAGTATTTAGAAATGAAGAAGTTTTACCAATGGTTCCAAATGGACATGGTTTAAATGAAATGACGTTATTAGGAGATGAATAATGCATAGTGATAACCATTACTACGATTCTATAATTACAAGACAGGTTATATCTGTTATTGTATTAAACGAAAATAATGCTTTATCTAGAATTGTTGGTTTGTTCTCAGCACGTGGGTATAATATCGATTCTTTAACAGTTTGTGAAATAACTGATAGTAAATACTCACGTATGACTATTGTTACAACAGGTGATAAAAGAATTATTGGACAAATCGTAAAACAATTAAATAAATTAATTCCAGTACTTAAAGTAAATGAACATAAAGATGTAATTGAAAAAGATACAGTATTAATTAAATTTTCAATTGATAATAATTTAGCAGATATAGATGTTATTTCGAAAATATACCACGGAAGCATACAAAATGTTACAAAAGATTCAATTATTGTATCAGCAACAGATTCAGCTTCAAGAATTGAGAACTTTATTTCTGTAATGCAGAAATATAATCCAATTGAAATCGTAAGATCTGGAATAACAGCAATAGAAAGATAGGAATAGAATGAAATTAAATAAATTAGCAAAAGAATTAAATATCTCTTGTGATCAAGAAATAGAAATAACAGCATTAAACACTTTAAGTGATGCTACAAGTCATGAACTTACTTTTTTAGAAAATAAAAAATATGTAAGTGAATTACAATATACAAAAGCAGCAGCTGTTTTTGTAAAAGAAGAGTTTAAAAATATGGTTCCTTCGGGAACTGTAGCTTTAATATGTGATGAACCATATGTAGCTTTAGCACATGCCAGTGCGTATTTTGCAGCAAAAGTTGTAGAACTTGAAGGTAAAGAGGCACAAATAGGAAAAGATACAACAATTATGCCTAATGTAAACATTGGAAAGAATGTTGTTATTGGAGATAATTGTACTATTTTACCTGGGGCTTATATTGGTGATAATGTTGAAATTGGTAATAATACAATTATACAAGCAAATGTTGTTATATATAGAGATTGTATTATAGGAAATGACTGTCTTATACATTCAGGAACAATAATTGGGGCTGATGGTTTTGGTTTTGCTAATAAAGCTGGAAAATATATTAAAATTTACCAAAATGGTAATGTTATTATTAAAAATGATGTTGAAATTGGTGCTAATTGTACTATTGATAGAGCTGCTTTTAAATCAACAATTATAGGTTCTGGTGTAAGATTAGATAATTTAATTCAAATTGCACATAACTGTATTTTAAAAGATGGTTGTATTTTAACTTCTCAAGTTGGACTTGCAGGTTCAACTATACTGAACCAATACGTAATAATGGGTGCTCAAAGTGGTTCTGCAGGGCATCTTGAAATTGCTCCTTTTACTACTATTTCAGCACGTGGTGGAGTTACAAAAAGCATTACTGAACCTAAAAAACAATGGGCAGGATTCCCTCTAATGCAACATAGACCTTGGTTAAGACTACAAGGTAAAATTTCTAAATTATTAAAAGGATAAACTATAAGTAAAAAAATATTATCATTAATTTTTATGTTTATAATACTGTTTTTACAGTATGCTATTTTTATATCAGATAAACTAACTGTTGGAGCTATTGGAGCAAGTTTTGCTCTATTTTCTCATAAATATTTCGGTTATTTTTCATATATATATTTATTATTTTTTCTTTATCCTTTATTCGTTATAAATTTTAAAGATTATAATAGAGAAAAAGCATTAATCAAAACATTAATTATACTTGTATCTATTTTTTCTGTATTAATTTTACAATCTTTATTATCTAACTCATCTTTATCGGGTGAATTAGGTAATATTATTGTTAGTTCATTAAATCCATTTATAGGAAAAGCTGGACTATGGATACTTGTATTAGTATCTTTTGTATCTACTTTTTTAGTATTACTTGATGGTAAGGATTTGCAATTTGAAAATAAATTAAAAAATATTAAAGTTCCAAAACCTTCTTTTGAATTTAAACAAATTGAGAAAAAAGAAACAAGTACGAACAGAAGAGAAAAAAGAACAATTGACAAAGTCTCAGTTACAGAAATAGGTGATACAGCAGAAATAATCTTAGAAGATTATACTCCCGTTAGATCTACAAAAGTTAAAGAGAAAAAAATTGAATCAAATGTAAAAAAAGAGAATAAAAAAGAAAACAAAAAAATTAAAGAAAAAATAATTAAAAAAGAAGAAGTTGTAATTGAAGAAATTACTCTTGCAGATTTAAAAGAAGTAGAAGATAAGAAAAAAGAAGATAAATTAATCGAAGCTCCATCTTTAATAGTTGAAGAATTAGAGGAAAATAAACTTTTACAAGATCAAATTGAATTAGGTGAAGCAGTTAAACCAAAAGATTTTAAACTTCCTTTGAATAGATTTTTTCAAGATCCTCCAAAAAGTAATAAGAGCAAAATTTCAGAAGCTTATATTGATCAAAAAATTGGTGATTTATTAGATAAATTATCAATGTTTAAAATTGAAGGTGATGTAGTTAGAACTTATACAGGACCAGTAGTAACTACTTTTGAGTTTAAACCAGCTCCTCATATTAAAGTATCTAAGATTTTAAATTTACAAGATGATTTAGCAATGGCTTTAAAAGCCCAAACAATTAGAATTCAAGCTCCAATTCCTGGAAAAGATGTTGTTGGAATTGAAGTACCTAATGAAGAAGCTCAAATTATTTATTTTAAAGAATTATTAGACTCTGAAATTTTCCAAAAAGCAAAATCACCTTTAACAATGATTTTAGGAAAAGATATTGTTGGTAAACCTTTTATTACAGATTTAAAAAAACTACCACATTTATTAATTGCAGGAACTACAGGTTCTGGTAAATCTGTTGGAATTAATTCAATGATTTTATCACTATTGTATAAAAATTCACCAGATGATTTAAAATTAGTAATGATTGATCCTAAAATGCTTGAATTCTCTATGTATGAAGATATTCCACATTTATTAACTCCAATTATCACTAAACCTAGTGAAGCTATTAATGCTTTGGCTAATATGGTTCTTGAGATGGAGAGACGTTATACTTTAATGGCAAAAGCCAGAACTAAAAATATTGAAAATTATAATGAAAAAATGAAAGTGACTGATGCCGATCCTTTCCCTTATATTGTTGTAATTATTGATGAATTAGGTGATTTAATGATGACTTCAGGAAAAGAAGTTGAATTATCAATTGCAAGACTTGCTCAAATGGCAAGAGCTTCTGGTATACATTTAATAGTAGCAACGCAAAGACCTTCTGTTGATGTAGTTACAGGTTTAATTAAAGCTAACTTACCAAGTAGAATTGCATATAAAGTAGGGCAGAGAGTTGATTCTAAGATTATTTTAGATTCAATGGGTGCTGAGTCATTATTAGGTAGAGGAGATATGTTATTTACTCCTCCTGGTATGTCAGGACTTGTTAGACTTCATGCTCCTTGGTCAAAAGAGAATGAAATAGACGAAGTTGTTCAGTTCTTAAAATCTCAAAGAGAAGTTGAATATGATATGAATTTCATTAAACAAAAAGATTCTGCAAATTCAACTGTTCATTCGAATGAAAACCAAGAAGTAGATCCTTTATATAAAGATGCAAAAATGATTGTATTAAATGATAAAAAAACATCAATTTCATATATTCAAAGAAAACTGCGAATTGGCTATAATAGAGCAGCTACTATTATAGAACAATTGCAAAACGCTGGTGTTTTATCTGAACCTAATACCAAAGGGAATAGAGAAATACTTATTTAAAAAAAAGGATCATTTAAAAAATGGTCCTTTTTTTTTACTCAAAATATTAAATTGTAATAATTTGTTATTTTCACTATAAAATAATCTTATACTAATTAAAAAGAAACAAAAATTATTAAATATTATAAATAGCAGTATAGTAGTCATTCTAGAGTGTTTTAATACTGTTATTTTTATTATTTAGTGTTTTAAATACACTTAAATTATAATAATTTAACAAAAATTATTAAATAATTCCAATTTTATGATTAATTTAATAATTTTTCTGCTAAAATAAATTTATAAATTATTTAAGGAGTTAGTCATGAATACAAGTATTGTAGGAAGACATATAGATTTAACTGAGTCAATGAAAGATCATATAAATGCGTCAGTAGAAGTTTTTAAAAAATATAATTTAGATATTATTTCTGTAAATTCGATTGTGTCACAAGAAGAAAAAAATGGAAGAAAAGCTTTTTCATTTGAATATACTTTAAATATTGCCAATTTAGATACTGTTGTTGTAAAACAAAAAGATAAAGATTTATACGCTGCTATCGACATTGCTGTTGATAGAGTATCAAAAATTTTAAGAAGACACCATGATAAAATCACTGGTCACAGAAAACAAAAGTTAACTGAAGTTGATTCTGGTATAATAGAAGACAATATAGCTAGTGAGTTAGATAAACTTGATAGTGAAATTGTTGGAGTTAGATTAGACTCTTACAAACCAATAGATATTGAAGAAGCTTTAACTGATTTAAAAGAATCTGGTGCTGCTTTTAAAGTATTTTATGATAAAGACGATAACATGAGAGTTTTATATAGTATGAAACAAGAAGGTAAATTCGGTTTATACTAAAATATAAATAGATATTTAAAAAGGTATTAGCTTAGGGCTAATACCTTTTTTTTGTTATAAAAAATAGGATAAGAATGCAAGATATAAATGAATTAACAAAAATAGCACTAATAGGTCAACCTAATGTAGGGAAATCATCTCTATTTAATAGAATTGCACAAAAAAGAATTGCTATTGTTGCAGATATAGCGGGAACAACAAGAGATATTAGAAGACACAGAGTTAACGTTTTTGAAAAAGAAGCTTTGATGTTAGATACAGGTGGAATTGACGAAACTAATGATGCAATTTTTTCTCATGTAAAAAGAAAAGCTATTGAAACTGCTAAACAAGCTGATATAATACTTTTTATGGTAGATGGTAAAAAATTACCTGATGATAAAGATAAAGAACTATTTTATGAGCTTCAAAACTTAGGGAAAACACTTGCTTTAGTTGTTAATAAAATTGATAATGACAAAGAAATGGAAAGACTATGGGATTTCTATGAATTTGGTATTGGTGAAGAAAATTTATTTCCTATTTCAGTTTCACATAATAGAGGAACAAAAAACTTAATGGACTGGTTAAATAGACACTTACCAGAAGCTTATGTTGAACCTACAGATGAAGATGAAGATTCTGAATTAAGTGAAGATGAACTTGATGAAAACTATGATGAAAAAATAGTTGATATTAATGAAAAAGAAAAAGAAAAAGACAATAGATTAAGAGTTGGTATTATTGGACGAGTTAATGTTGGTAAATCATCAATCTTAAATGCTTTAGTTGGACATGAAAGATCTGTTGTTTCTCCAATTGCAGGTACAACTATTGATCCTGTTGATGAAGATTATGTTTTTAATGGTAGAGATATTACTTTTGTAGATACAGCTGGTTTAAGAAGAAGAGGTTCTATTGAAGGAATTGAAAAATTTGCATTAATGAGAACTAGAGAAATGTTAGAAGAAGCTAACTTAGCGTTATTAGTTTTAGATGCTTCTGAGCCTTTTGTAGATCTTGATGAAAAGATTGCTGGATTAGTTGATGAATACGGTTTAGGTACTATTATTGTACTTAATAAGTGGGATGAAAACATTGAAACTTTCAAAAAAATAGAAGAAGAAATTAGAAATAGATTTAAATTCTTATTTTATGCTCCAATTATTGCAGTATCTGCTAAAACTGGAAGATCAATTGATAGATTAAAAGATCAATTACTTAAAATTTATGATAATTATTCTCAAAGAATCACAACATCAAGATTAAATGAAGTAATTGAACATGCAATTAGAAGACATGCATTACCAAGTCCAAATGGTGCTTATTTAAGAATTTATTATTCTACTCAATTTGAAACTTGTCCTCCAAGAATTGCATTGATTATGAATAAACCAAATTTATTACATTTCTCTTATAAAAGATATTTAATTAACTTCTTAAGAGATAATATTGACTTTAACGGAACTCCAATTCACTTAGTTGCTAGAAAAAAAGGTGAAAGAGATAACGACGAAGATCATATGTTAGAAATCTAGAATAAACTATTCTAGACTAAAACTAAAAATAAGAGTAATTTTTTACTCTTATTTTCTTAAAGAAATAAAATGAATAACATTTACATCTTAAACAATCTTAAATTCAAAGATATTATTAATTTAGAAGTTTTTAAAATTAATTATCTACAAAATAATATAAATATACTAAACTATGATGCTTTAATTTTTACTTCAAAAAATGCAGTACATTCTATGAAAACATTTTCAAAAGATTGGATTAATATTCCTTCTTATGCTATTGCAGAAAAAACTGCTAAAGTATTATTAAATAATAATTCAAAACTTATTTTTACAGGTAAATCATCTCATGGCAATGAATTTGCTCTTGAACTTATAGAAAAACTTAAAAATAAAAAAGTTTTATATGTTAAAGCGAGAAATACAGTATCTAATTTAGTTGAAATATTAAAAAATAACGAAATAAATATAACTTCTTGTATAACATACGAAACAATTTCAAAAAATAATAAAAAAATAATTTTAAAAGAAAATGCAATTATTATTTTTTCCTCACCCTCTTCAGTTAAATATTTTTTAGAACAATATGATTGGAAAAACACTTACTATGCCGTAGTAATAGGCAATACTACTGCTAAATATCTACCTTCATACATTAAATATGTATTAAGTCCACAAACATCTTTAGAAAAATGTATAGAATTAGCTAAAGAAATTAATATTAAATAATTTAATTTATATTTACTTACGAAAATTTAAACTTAATTTTACAATTACTTTGATACAATTACGATATCTAGGTAGTTCGGGATTTCCATTTGTGAGGGTCCGATACTATATTTATGCGAGTTATGTAAATAAATGGTGTGCAATCTTTCATTTTTAATGTTTTGATTCCTGAAGTTTATTTCTTACTTGCGGTTATTGGCTTTTTAGGGCCAAATTAATGGATAACGGCTATTTGGGTAATTAACTATATTATTTAAGGATTGTTAGTGAAAATATTAATACTTGGTAGTGGTGGAAGAGAATATTCAATGGGATTGAGTATTTTTAATGAAAATGAACATGAGCTTTTTTTTATGCCAGGAAATGGTGCTACATCGAGATTAGGTAAGAATATTAATATTCCAGACTATAATGAATTGTCATTGTGGGCAAAAACAAATAATATAGAACTAACTATTGTAGGTCCTGAAGGTCCTCTTGTAGATGGTGTTGTTGATATATTTAAAGAAAATAATTTAGTTATTTTTGGACCAAGTAAAGCAGCTGCTAGACTTGAAGGTTCTAAAGTATATATGAAAAATATGCTAAAAAAATTTAACGTGCCAACAGCAGCGTTTATTGAAACATCAGTAGAAAAAGATGCTTATTCATTTATCGATAGCATGAGTATGCCAATTGTTGTTAAAGCAGATGGTTTATGTGCAGGTAAGGGTGTAATTATTGCACAAAGTAAAAAAGAAGCAAAAGAAGCTGTTAAAGATATGCTTGATGGTAATTCTTTTGGTGATGCTGGAAGATCAGTTGTAGTAGAAGAATTTTTAGATGGTTATGAATTATCTATTTTTGTAATTTGTGATGGTGAAAACTACAAAGTTTTACCAGCGGCTCAAGATCATAAAAGAATAGGAAATGGTGATACAGGTCCTAATACTGGGGGAATGGGTGCTTATGCTCCAACTCCACTAGTAAATGATGAAATTTATAAAAAAGTTGAAGATAGAGTTATTATTCCTACTTTAGAAGGTATGAAAAATGAAGGAGCACCTTTTGAAGGTGTTTTATTTATTGGTGTAATGGTAGTTAAAGGTGAGCCAATTATATTAGAATATAATGTAAGATTTGGTGATCCAGAATGCGAGATTTTAATGCCTTTATTAAAAACTCCATTATCAAAACTTTTATATAAAGCTTCTACAAAAGATCTTAAGTCAATTGAAATAGAAATTAAAGATGAATTTGCAGTAGGTGTTGTAATGGCCTCTGCTAACTATCCATATTCATCATCTGCATCTGCTGAAATTATTATTGATAATATTGTGGATGAAGATATTAAAAATAATAGTCATATTTCATATGCTGGAGTTATTGAAGAAGATGGAAAACTATTTACTTCTGGTGGAAGAATATTAGTTTGTGTAGGAATAGGGGCTTCTATAAATGAAGCAAGAAATAGAGCTTATGCATTATGTGGACAAGTTCATTTCATAGGAAAAAAAATAAGAACTGATATCGCGTATCAAGCATTAAAGTAGATAAATGAAAGAAATAAATTCTAATAATTTAGAACTAGCTTCAATGAAAGCTAGAATACAAGCCTTTGTAATTGATGATATATTAATTACTTTTTTAATAGTTGCCTTGTTTTGGGAAATGTTTACGTCTAATGGTGCTAATATAGAAGAAGTAATGATGGTTATGAATGATTTTATATACCAAGTTATCTTCATTAAATTTATTTATCATACTTTTTTTGTATGGTATTATGGTGCAACTTTAGGTAAACAATTTGCTAAGATTAAAGTTATTGATAATGATACTTTAGGAAATATTTCTTTGTTAAATGCAGCTTTTAGATCATTTGCAAGAGTTCTTAGTGAAATGTTCTTTTATATTGGTTTCATTTTAGGTTTTTTTAACGATGGAAAAAGAACTTTTCATGATTTTATGTCTAGATCTGTAGTCGTTAATGCCTAAAATATTATTTATAATTTTTCTATTTGCTTCATTGCTATTTGGAAATAATATTAATCAAAAAGTTAGAATACTTTCATCGAGCGTAACCACAAATGATAATATTTTAATTGCTAAAGGTAATGTTGTAATATATTCTAATAAATATTACATTTCAGCGGATAAGGCAATTTATAATAAAGAACTTGAAACATTTGAACTATTTGGTGATGTTTTAATTATTAAAGATAATAAAATTAAAACAAAAAGTAATTATGCTTTTTTAGATATGAAAAATGATAATATTTTACAAAATCCTACTTTTTTATTAGATATTGATTCTAAAATTTGGATTGATACTAATGAAGTTAAAAAAACTAAAACTGAGTTTTCTTTTGGTTCTGCTGTAATTTCATCTTGTGATTGTGTTGATCCTATGTGGAGTATTAGATTTTCTTCAGGATATTATGATGTAGATGATAAATTTATTCATACTTTTAATGCAAGATTATATCTTAAATCAATACCTCTACTATATACACCATATTTCGGATTTTCAACTGATAGAACAAGAAGAACTGGATTATTAAATCCTACTGTTGCTTTTTCAAATAAAGAAGGTTTTACTTATTTTCAATCTATATATTATGCACCTCAAGATAATTATGATATAGAAGTAACACCACAATTTAAACTTAAAAGAGGAAATGGTATTTATGGATATTTTAGATATAAAGATTCATTATATTCAACTTTAAAAATTAAAACTGGTATTTTTGTTGAAAAAGGTAAATATTTTAAAGAAGAAAAACTTGTTAATAAAAAACACTATGGGTGGAATTTTGACTATGAAAGATCTAATTTATTTTCTAATAATAAAGAAAATAAAGATGCTTTATATATTTCTTTATCTTATCTAAATGATATTGAATATATAACTCTTGAAGGTCCAGAATATAAAACAAGTACAGGTAAAAAAGTTGAATCGAAAATAAATTATTATTTTGATCAATCATCTTATTATTATGGTTTATATTTTAGATATTATCTTGATAAATCAATTAATTCTAGTACAAAAAAGATTGTTAGTAATGACAAAACTTTACAGCAGTTGCCTCAAGTTCAAGCTCATAAATATACAGATACATTTTTAAGTAAAAATTTATCATATTCTTTAGATGCTACTTTTACTAATAAGACAAGAATAGATGGATTAAACGCAAAAACTACTGAAGTAGTATTACCTGTTTCTTTAAACTTTTCGTTATTTGATGATTACATTAATATAGATTTAAAAGATGAATTATATTTATCAAGAACTTCATATTCAAACCTTGAAAATAATTATAAAAGTTCAAAATTTTTAGAAAATAGGCAAATTATTAATATTTCAAGTGATTTAATTAAACCTTATTCTTCGTTTATTCATGCAATTACATTATCTTCAAAATTTACTTTTTCGAGTAAATGAATATTGAAAAAAACTGGAAGATTAGTTATTGGTCTGGATTTTCATTTCTTCCACCTATTACCATTCCCCTGAACATTCATGTTTCAAATATGGTATTTGTTTTTAGACAACCAAAA
>JABSON010000430.1 GCA_013215915.1 Campylobacteraceae bacterium
TATTTTATTTCATAATGAGCCTATTCTCTTTTCTGGTTTAGAACAATATTCTAAAGAATTAGTACAAATTTATGGAATGGAAGATAAAATTAATGGTATTTTAGAAAAGTTCTTTATTAAAGATAATATTGATTTAATTAGAAAAACAATGCCCAAGTTAAAAAAACTATATATAATTAATGATAGGTCTTTAAATGCAGATGATACAAGTCCTGTTATTACAAAAGCAATAATAAATTTAAAAAATGAAATTAAAGTTGAATATTTAAGGGATGATACTTTACAAGAGTTAGTAGATTATTTCTCTATTTATAGAGAAAACGAAGCAATCTTTTTTGTTAGGTTCTCTAATGATAAAAATGGTAAATTTTACAATAATAAAGAAGTGGAATCCGCTATTCGGTCATTTAAACTTCCTATTTTTGTAAGTGACTCTTTATTCGTAAATAAAGGTGTGGTTGGTGGTAAAATTTTATCTTTTGATAATATGGGATTAAAAGTTGGATATAAAGCTTTAAGAATTTTAAAAAGAAAACAAATAGGTGCTGATGTTGTTTTAAATAAAGAATTTGAATATATCTTTGACCAGAAAAAACTAAGTGAATATAATTTATCTATACCAAATGAAATTAGAGATTTTAAAATTATTAACTCTACCATAGGTTTTTTTGATAAGTATAGATCTTTAATTAATTCTATATTTTTAATATCTCCTATTTTAATAGTTGTTATTTTTGGTCTTTTAAATGCTTTAAATGAAAAACAAGTATCATCAAGAAAATTAAAACAAAGAGTTGAATTTGATAAAGTACTTTTAAATGCAATTGACTCTCCTATCTTTTGGCAAAATAAAGAAGGCATTATATTAGATGCTAATGCCAAGTTCTGTGAGTTAGTTGGGGTTCCTTATAATATTTTAAAAGCTAATACTTTGGATAATTTATCATTTGATTATATAAAAGCAAAAAAGATTAATGCTTATATAAAAACATATGTGAAAGATGAAAAAAAAGACAAAAAAATATATTTAAAAAATATATATGGAAATAAAAAGATTTATGCAATATCTCAAACTGCGTATGAGTCTTCATCTTATGTATCGGGAATGGTTACAGTATTTACTGACATCACAAAAGATAAAAGAATAGAAGAAGAAAGAATTAAACATACTCAGTATATGATTCAACAATCAAAACTTGCAGAGATTGGAGAAGTTTTTTCATCAATTGCACATCAATGGAAGTCACCTTTAGTTGAAATAACAGCTTTAGCTCAGGATATGTTTTATTCATCAGATACAAGTGGAAAAGAAGAAGACTCTTACCATATAAATAATATTATGATACAAGCTAAATATATGACAGATACAATAAATGATTTTCAAGATTTTATTATGCCTTCAAAAGAAAAGACTTATTTTAACGCTTATGATACGATAAAATCTATGTTAAATATAGTTAAACATAATATGAAGTATAATTATATAAATATTAATTTAGATATGAATGAAAATACAAAATTAATTGTTTATGGTTATGAAAATGAATTTAT
>JABSON010000431.1 GCA_013215915.1 Campylobacteraceae bacterium
ACAATTAGGGGTTTCGAGGGTTTTTGGATATTCTGGCAAGATGGGTTCGGAGGGAGCGGAGAACAAGATAAATAAACATCTTTAGTAAATTTAATCCAAAGATGACTGGTCCCATGAGTGATCGTTTTCTGATGCTTCATTTTTCTGAGAATTTTGGAAACTTTGGAAATTTTTGGAATTTCGGGCACTAGTTTGAGAGGAAGCAGTTCTTTCCAGGTACACTTATATGAGAAAATTGTCCTATTACTTATTTTTTTATTATGTATTACAAAATTTGCTTTAGAATAAAGAACAGTATTTAAAAGAAGTATTATAAATATAAGTTTAAAGTGATTTTTCATAAATTATCTTATCCATAATATAATTAAAACTAATTATAATTATGTTAAAAATGAAAAAAAAATTAATCTTTATAAAACTATTATTACAATCTTGATATAATTTCTAAAATTAAAAAAAGTTCAATTCTATTATGAACTAAATATGGAGATATTATGGGTAGAGCCTTTGAATATAGAAAAGCATCAAAATTGAAAAGATGGGGGAATATGTCTAGAGTTTTCCCTAAATTAGGTAGAGCAATTACAATGGCTGCAAAAGCTGGAGTTTCAGATCCTGAAATGAATTCAGCTTTAAGAACTGCTATTTTAAATGCGAAATCTGAGAATATGCCTAAAACTAACATTGAAGCTGCAATAAAAAGAGCTGATGCAAAAGATTCAACAAATTTTGCAGAAGTTAACTTTGAAGGAAAAGGTCCACATGGTTCTTTAATATTTGTAGAAACTGCTACTGATAATAATACAAGAACAGTTGCAAATGTTAAAACTATTTTTGGAAAAAATGGTGGTTCTTTAGCACCAACAGGTTCTTTAGAATTTATGTTTGATAGAAAAGCTATTTTTGAATTTAAAAAAACAGAAGAAATGGACATTGAAGAACTAGAAATGGAACTTATAGACGCTGGTTTAGAAGATATTGAAGAAGAAGAAGGTATTGTAATTGTAACAGCTGCTTATACTGACTTTGGAACACTTAATGCTGCTTTTGAAGAATTAAAGATTGAATTAACAAAAGCTGTTTTAGAAAGAATTTCTAATAATCCTAAAACATTTACAGAAGCTGAACTAGAAGAAATTAATAAACTAGTTGACAAATTAGAAGATGATGAAGACGTTCAATCGGTATTTATAAATATGTAATTCATAAATAAAAAGAGATTTTCTCTTTTTATTTATTCTCTCACAAAACAAAAAAACCCTTTATTTGTCCATATAATAATAAATTAGATTATTTACATCAACAATCCTTTATACTTTATTTAATATAATTACAAAAACTATGTAAAGTCTGCTAGCTAATATTCTTATATAATATATAACATAATCATCGTAACCTGGTAGTATTATGTGAATAATTATAATATGACTCATTACAGTAAAACTATATGGAATCATACCTAATAAATTAACAACTAACAAAAATGTAAATAAAGCAAAAATATAAGGAAAATATTGTTCTCCTTGTTTTGCCCCTAATTGATCTGAAAT
>JABSON010000432.1 GCA_013215915.1 Campylobacteraceae bacterium
TAGAGGAGATTTTATGAATATATGGCTTTATAAAAAGATAGATATTAATGAAGAAAATTTTTTAATGAATGAAAAAGTAAATATTGCTGATCAAGTGTATGTATATTATCATGATGAAAGTAAAGGTAACTTTATAATTGTAAAAAAACTTGTAGTTAAAGATAATAGTGAATATGAAACTATTGTATTGTCGGAACCACAAGAAATTGATTTACCATATTCAATTCATTATAAAACAAAAACAAATAATAGTATGGTACTGTTGTCAAAAAAGGAAATTACTTTTATTATTGATAATCATATTGGTGAAAATATTATAGTACGATTCAGAAAGTATATTAAGAATGATTGGAATATTGAAACAAAAAAAATTGAAAAGAGAATTGAATATTTAAATGAAATGTTACCTAAAAGGCTAAATAGTGTGAGTCCTATTAGTATTTTCAGAATTTTTGATTTTAATAAATTAAATAATATCTCAACTACTTTAAAAAAAGGCAATCATAATTATGATTGGGATAGAAGTTTTGGTGGAGGAGGTGAGATACAACAAACATTAAATAGGTATATTAAGTTTTTAGAAGAACTAAAATCAAATGATCCTACTTTATCGTTTAGTGAATTATCTGATAATAAATTAACAGAAGATATCAATTCAATACATATGAATGATGATGAAAAAACATTTGAAAAAGATACTCATAAATTTATTTCATTTTTAAGAAAAAGAAAATTTAACTTAAATACAAAAATTGATTTAAAATACGTTCAAAATAATATTGAATTTGTATTAGGACAACCAAATACTGGAAAAAGTTTTAATTATGAAAAGAAACAATTATTTGATGAAAAATATTTTGATTATTGTAATTATTTAAAAATA
This sequence comes from Campylobacteraceae bacterium, assembly GCA_013215915.1. Classification (GTDB taxonomy): domain Bacteria; phylum Campylobacterota; class Campylobacteria; order Campylobacterales; family Arcobacteraceae; genus NORP36. Next base: position 884 of record JABSON010000432.1, read on the forward strand.
CCTGTATCTGGAGGACGTGGTAATGAATATAAAGGATTACAAAGTACTGATTTAGCTATTACATATGATCCGATAAAAGAATGTATTAGATTTGGTGATTTCTTAAAAGTTTTGATGTCTGCAATAGTAAATCCAGATGTTCCTCATGTCATATTTCTAGATGATTTTCACAATCAAGATATTTCATCATTATTATCGGAGTATACACCTCTTTTTAAGTCTCAACAAATAAGAAAAATAAATGATATTAACCCAGAACATGAAATTTTTGATAAGTCTTTTTCAAATGTTGATGAATTTATAAAAACTTGGAATAAATTTATAAATTTTTATTGTCATGCAATGCCTATTGTCCCATTAACTAATAGAATCTCGGGAGAGTTTATTAATCTTATTTTTCCAAGTAATTTTTATTTACTTGCTGCAGGTAATTTTAATGAAAATACTTTAAATATTTTTGCAGATTGGGAAGATAGGGCTAGTATAAAATATAAAGATCCACTTGAACAGTTTAAATTATCAGATAATAGTGATTATCTAAAATGTTGTATTGAAATTAATGAATCATTTAAAAGTATCCTAGAAGATAATAATATTTTTGATTACGAAAAATATTGTTTTGGATTGTGGAAAGTAACAATTGAGGATGGAACTATTA
>JABSON010000433.1 GCA_013215915.1 Campylobacteraceae bacterium
CTATTTTTGTACAAGAATTTTAAAGAACAAAAAAATAAGTTTTTAATATCTCATTTTTTTGAACTAGTTTTTTTATGATTGAAAGAATAAATACTCTAATTTAATTTTCTTTTGATTAAACATTAAAGAATATTTATTTTTTCATAAATAGGAATTTAGATTTGTATTTTTTTAATATAATTTAAAAATCAAAACAATAAAATATTTTATTCCAATAAGTGCTCATATTGTTTATCTGTTAATAATTTTAGAAATGCAATTATTGCATCTATTTTTTCTTGATTTAATCCTTTCCCTAACCCAAGACGATATATTCCTGTGTAACCTTTTGTTTCCGCGTTATTCCATGGTTTATTTGTTTCTGGATTTATTTTAAATGTATTATCATCTCTTCTAAATTCATAAAATTTTAAAACAGTATCAAGTTTTTGAAATACTCCATTATGCATATATGGACCAGTAACAGCAATATTTCTTAAAGTAGAAGTTTTAAATGAACCTTTTTCATAAGGTGAATCTATTTTCTTATTTTGAAATAATCCATTGTCAATTGCATCTTCTTTTTCTAAACCTAAATCTACTCTTTTATTATGTACTAAAGTATTTTGAGGAACTCCAAGTTTAAAATATTCATATGAAGTAAAAGTCTCTTTCTTATCTTTTTTATTAATATCATCTATAAGGTGACAAGAAGCACAATTTGTTTCTTTACTTGAAAAAAAGAGTTCTTTACCTAGTTTTTCATCTTCTTTTAATTCATATTTTCCTTCTAAATATAAATCATACTTACTATCAAAACTATTAAAAACTTTACTTCTCTCAAAACTTGCAAGTACTGAAGTTAGGGCAGAATAAGCATTCTCTTCATTATTTAAAATATCAGCATTAAACATCTTTTTAAAAGCATTTACATAGTTTCTATTTTCTTTAATTCTTAAAATAACTTCATTTTTACTAGACATGTTCATTTCAACAGGATTTAATAGTGGCATACCTGCTTGTATTTCTAAATTATTAGCTCTTCCATCGTGAAACATTCCACCTCTTATAGGATAAGTAGAGTGAAATTCAGGAGTAAAAGTAGCATAATTAATTGTAGGCGTATTTCTATTTCCAATTGATTTAGTATCATCTCCTAATGAAACAGCTTGTTTTAACTCATTCATTAAACTATTATCTCTTTTATCAACAAATGCATGTTTTGGATTATGACAGGTAGCACATGATTGTGTTCTATTTTTTGATAAATTTTTATCGAAAAATAAAGATTTTCCTAAATCTTCTTTTGTTTCAAATACTATTATTTTTATCTCTTTAATTTTTTCTTTCTCATTACTTTGTTCATCACTTGAACTATTTCCACATCCAATAAAAAATATCATTAGTATAAAAAAAGATAATATTTTATTTGTATATAATTTTGTCAAAAAGTTTTCCTTGGTATAAATAATTTATAAGAAAAAAGCATTATATGTTCTTTCTTAATTTTTTCACATAGTTTATACCATTATAATGATAATAATAA
>JABSON010000434.1 GCA_013215915.1 Campylobacteraceae bacterium
TCAAAAACATCATCAATTTTATTAATTTTCACAAAAGTTTGATTTTGTTTTAAAGAAGTTATTTCTAATTTTATAGTTCTGATCTTATCTCTTAATAGATTTATTTTTCTTTTTAAAATATTTTTATCAAATAAAGCATCAGAAGCTATACAAAAGCTCTCACCGCTTAAAAGTTGTTCTAATATATCTTTTACTCTTAAAATATTCTTTTGCTCATATGCAGAGTTTAACTCTTTAAATATTTCTTCTGCTTTTTCTTTTTTATCATCTTCTAAAATATCAGGATGACATAGTCTTGAAGCTTTTTTATATAATCTTTTTAATTCTCTTTTTTCTTCTTTTGATAAGTCAATATTATCAGCATAAGAAAACTTTTTAAACTCTTCATGGAAGTTTTCATAATCTTTTTTTGACTCAAAATATTCATTTTCAAATTCATCAGAATTTTTGTACATGTATTCATAATATTCTTCTCTTAATAGTAAAATTTCTTCTATTATTTTTCCAAGACTTTTATGGTATTTTGCATTAAAATCATTTATGATATTATGATATTCTTCAACTTTATTTGAATATTGCAGAAATTGTTTTTCTAAGATTTTAAGCTCAAGCTTTAAACCTTGAATTTCTTCATCTTCATACACAATTAATGCGCTAAATTGATTTATATATAAATCAATTAACTTTATAACTTTTTCAAAGTCAGTATTATGTATTAAATATAATATAGTCTCAACTTTTTCATCATAAGAAAGTACAGATAGTTTATTAATCTGAAGTTCAAGAGTTTCTTCATCTTCTAAAACTATTGAACTTTTTATAATTTCAAGTCTTTTAAGAATTTGTTTCATAAGAGCCTTATTTCAATTTTATACTAAAGTATACTTAAAATTCTTTTTCTTTTTTATAATAATAAACTTTATTTAAAATATTACAAAATTTATAAAAAAGATATTTTAAAAGTATACTTGTAAAAGTACAGTATTAAGGGTTTTATTAGGAGTGAATAAAAATCTAAATTTATTCTTATGCTAAACTTAAGAAAAGTCTAGAATTATCTTATCATTTCGCCTTTATAAGTATAAATACCTTGTGCTAAATTACACACACTTTTATATCCCATTTGTATCATCAAGTTTTGACAATAATTACTTCTTGCACCTGATAAACAATATACAATACAAGCTAAATCTTTTTTATCTTCTATTAAAGATATGCTATCGTGAAATGATTGAGTAGGAATTAAAAAATCAGTTCCTTTAATATATCCTTGATTGTTTTCAAATACTTCTCTATTATCAATTAATAAAAATTCAATAATTTTATCTTCTCTTGCTTTTAATAAAGTAATTAATTCATCAGATGATAAAGATTTTTTATTTAATAATTCCTTATAAGAATCTAAATTTACTTTTTTTTCAGATGAAACAGAAAAAGTCATATTTGTATTTATTTTATTTTGTGTAAACATATTAATCCATTTTTTTTCGAATTATAATGAAATTATTCATAAGAAAAACT
>JABSON010000435.1 GCA_013215915.1 Campylobacteraceae bacterium
TAAAAAGATAAAAAATGAATTCAAAAGAAAAATAATTACAAATAAGTTTTGAAGAAATATATGAGCATGGATACCATGCTACTTCAATAGAGAGTATTTTAAAAAAAGCAAAAATGAACAAAGGTTCAATGTATTATTATTTTAAAAGTAAAAAAGATCTTACTTTAACCATGATTGAGCAAAACTTAAGTTCTTATATTCAAGATAAATATTCAAAATTATTAGATTATGAAACAAATATTTTAGATGAATTAATAAAACTTCTAAAAGATAAAAACAATTTTGAAGTATCACATGGTTGTAAAGTAAATAATTTAGTACAAGAACTATCTCATACAGATAATGATTTTAAAATAGCTTTAGAAAAAGTATATTTAAATTTCGAGTTTATTTTTGAAAAAATTTTAAATAAAGCATATTCAAATGGTGAGTTTGAACATAATGACATAAAAAGTTTAGCTATTTTTATTTTAGCTTCTTTTGAAGGATGTTTGGCAACAGGAAAAAAATCACAAAATAAAGATGTCTATTGTACTTGTATAAAACAATTAGAAGAGTATTTGAATCTTTTAAGAAAATAAACTTAGTTCTTGACTAAACAGTCAAATAATGCTATTCTTTTCTTGACTAGTTAGTCAAGGAGGAAAAAATGAATAAAATGTTTATACCTTTAATCTTTATTATCTTATATGGAAGTGGTTTTGTTTTTACAAAACTAGGTTTAGAGAACTCTTCTCCTATGCTATTTTTATCTCTAAGATTTTTTATTGCATTTGTAATCTTATTATTTCTTTCTTTTATTTTAAAATCTTCTTGGCCTAAGAATAAAGAAGAATTTTTAAATATAATTGTTGCAGGATCTTTGACTGTTGGTGTGTTTTCAATTGGAGTATATTTATCTTTATATAATAATATACAAGTATCTTTATCTGCTTTAATTATATCTTTACAACCTATACTAGTAACAATTATCTCTGCCAAAGTACTAAAAGAGAAAATAAATTTAAATGTATGGAAAGGTTTAGTAATTGCTTTTTTTGGTGTTTTTTTAATATTAGTATTTAAATTAACATCTTCTTCTACAACATTTATGGCGATTATATGGTCGTTTGTAGGACTATTTGGTTTAAGTATAGGAAATGTTTATCAGAAAAAATATTGTTCAAACATGAATCTATTTACAGGTGGTTCAATTGGTACTTTTTCTTCTTTTATATTAGTTCTACCTTTTTTATATTACGAAGATATTCATATTACTTTTAATGCAGATTTTTATATAGCTTTATTTTACATGTCTATAGGAGTTAGTATTGGTGCTTTATCATTATTATATATAATGATAAAAAAATCATCTATTTCAAAAGTAGCATCAATTTTTTATTTAGTACCTGTTTCAACTGTTATAATCTCATATTTTATTTTAGATTGCTGTAAATTTTTTTTGCTTCTTCTGAGCTCACATTCTTCTTATAATGCCATTCTGGATTATTTTCTGCTTCTTT
>JABSON010000044.1 GCA_013215915.1 Campylobacteraceae bacterium
CGATATAATTACTTAATCAATAAATAAATTATGTATTTGTTATTTTATTCATAATATCATAATTAGATTTTAACTTGATTAAACTATATATATTTTTAATTAAATTAAAAATTATTTATTAATTATTATTAGGATTATTGTGTTAAATATTACATGTAAACATTGTCAAATATCTTTTGATGAAAAGGTTATGATAAAAGAAAAAGAAGAATTATTCTTTTGTTGTAAAGGATGTCAAGGAATTTATCATTTATTAAAAGATGAAAATTTAGATTCCTTTTATGATAAATTAGGAAATAAAACTTTGGCATCTGCGAAAACTTATTCTAATGATGATTTAAAAGAATTTGACCAAAAAAGTTTTTATGATAATTATGTAAAAATTACAAGTGATGGTTTTGAAAGTGTAAATCTAATTATTGAAGGTATTCATTGTGCTGCTTGTATTTGGTTAAATGAAAAAATATTATTAGAAACACAAGGAATAATAGAGGCAAATATTAATTTTACTAATAATAAAGCTAAAATAATATTTGATAAAAATGAAATAGAACTATCTGAAATTATTAATAAAATTAGATCAGTTGGTTATAACGCTTATGCTTTTGATTCATCTCTATCTTCAGAAAAAACCTTAAAAGCTAAAAAAGATTATTTTATAAAAATGATGATTGCTGTTTTTTCATCTGTAAATATAATGATGTTAGGTGTTGCTAAATATACTGGTTTTTTTACAGGAATACATGACGATATTAAAGATATGATTCACTTAGCTGAGTTTCTTTTATCTACTCCTGTATTATTTTACTGTGGAGCTATATTTTTTAAAGGTGCATATTATTCTTTAAAAAATAAAATTATTAATATGGATTTCCTAGTAGCATCAGGTGCAACATTATCATATATATATTCTTTATATATATTATTTGGTGGTGCAGGGGAAAGTTATTTTGATTCTGTTACTATGATTATTACTTTTGTATTAGTTGGTAAGTATTTAGAAGTTATTGGGAAAGATTCAGCTTCAGATACTTTGGCAAAAATAAAATCAAAAATTCCAATTTCTGCAACAATTATTAAAAATGATCTAAAAACAGATGTTTCAATTGCTAATATTAAAGTGGGTGATATAATTGAGCTTAAAACTGGTGAGAAAGCTTCCGTTGATGGTATTTTATTAGACTATGAAACTTGTTTTGATGAATCAAGTATAAGTGGTGAGTCAAATGCTATTAATAAAATTAAAAATGATTTCATATATTCTTCAAGTGTAAACCTTGATAAACTAATTAGATATAAAGCAAGTAAAACTTATGAAGACTCAACGTTAAATTCAATAGTTACCCTAATTGAGGACTCTCTTTCTTCAAAACCTAAAATAGAAGAAAAAGCGAATGAGTTCTCAAAAATATTCTCTATAATTATTTTATCATTATCACTTATTACATTTTGTGTATGGTATTTTTTAGGACTTGATTTAGGTTTTTCATATGAAAATACTTCTGTATTTGAAAAATCATTTATAGTTGCAATTTCAGTTATTGTTATTGCCTGTCCTTGTGCACTAGCATTAGCTACACCTATGGCTTCCTTAATTGGAATATCTTTATTAGCTAAAAAGTCTTTATTATTTAAAGAAGCTAAGTTTTTAGAAGTTATTGCAAAAGCTGATACAATTGTGATTGATAAAACTGGAACTTTAACAAAAGGCATCTTATCTGTAATAAATTATGAAATATATTATCGTGATAAAATATATATGGATTTATTATATTCACTATTAAACTCTTCAAATCATCCAATTTCAAAAGCTGTTAAAAGTAAAGTTACAGACTTGCATAAAGATCTAAATAATTTAGATTTAAAAGATATTCATACTTTACAATCAAAAGGTATGAAAGCTAATTATTCTGATCATAATATTACATATAATTTATTTGGTGGAAATGAAGATTTATTAATAGAGAATAATATTGTTTATTCTCAAAAGATATCAAATACTTTATATGTGTTTTGTGTAAATAATAAAATCATTGCTAAGTTTGAATTAGAAGATGAATTAAAAGATAATGCAGATTCTTTTGTATCTTATGCAAAAGAGAATAATTTAGATTTAATTATTTTATCAGGTGATAATGAAGAAGCTGTTAAAAAAATATCTAAACAAGTAAATATCGAAAAATACTTATTTAAAGTTAATCCTATTGAAAAAGCTGATTATATAAGTAAATTAAAAAATGATGGTAAAAAAGTTATTATGATAGGTGATGGAATTAATGATTCAATTGCACTATCACGTGCTGATGTTTCTATTTCAATGGGATCTGGAACTGATATATCTATTTTAGTCTCAGATGTAATATTATTAAATAATTCTTTAGAATCTTTAAAAGATACTATTTATATCTCAAAAAGAACATACTCTTTTATTAAACAAAATTTATTAATTTCTTTAGTGTATAATATGATTACAGTTCCTTTAGCAGTATTTGGTTTAGTTATACCTCTTGTTGCTGCTTTGTCTATGAGTTTAAGTTCGCTACTTGTTGTTCTAAACTCATTACGAATTAGCCAAAATAAATTTAAATAGGATAATTATGATTAGTGATACTTTATTTATGATGTTGTTTGTAGGTTTATTTATATCTTTTACAATTTTAGCTCTTTTTATTTGGGGTGCTAAAACAGGCCAATTTGACGATAGTAGAAAAATGATGGATGGTTTATTATTTGACAATGAAGATGACTTAAATGATGCAATTAAAAAAGAGAATAAAATTAAAGAAGCTAAAGTAAAAAAGAAAAGAACACTTGACTTATAGTAAATAGTTTTTCTTTTAAGAAAAACTATTTAAAATTTGAAATCATTAAAGCTAATTCTTTTATGTCTTTAGATGATAATCTTTTTACTTGACCATACATTATTTTTTTACTATATGAACCATAAGTTCTATTTTTATATCCATTTAAAGCATGTTCAATCTTTTCTACACTCCAACCTTTTATTACTTTTGATTTACCTAAAGCTTTTTTACCTGCATCAAAGCCATGACAGCCAGCACAGCTATAAAATATACCAGCCCAAGAATATATGCTTAAGAATAAAATACCTAAAAATATTTTTGCCAATCTTTTTCCTTTTTCTCAGAAATTATTTACCTTATTATTCTACATCAAATAATATTAAGTTATATCATTAAATTATTTTCTCAAATCAAAAGATAGAAAAATCATAATTATGTTAGAATATATCTAACAAAATTAGTAGGTAAGATATGAAGAAAAAAGCTTTAGTTTTAATGAATATGGGTGGTCCTAGAAATAAAGATGAGTTAAAAATGTTTTTAAGCAATATGTTTAATGATAAAAATATTATTTCTGTAGAAAATGATTTTATACGTTCAATAATTTCAAAATATATAGTAAGAAAAAGACTTAATCATGCTTGGGAGAATTATGCTGAAATTGGTGGGTTCTCACCAATTAATCCTTTGTCAAATCTCTTAATTAAAAAACTTGAAAAAAACATTGATAATATGTATATAGCTCAAGTTATGAGATATACTCATCCCCAAGCTGAAGAAACATGTCGAATTTTAAAAGATGAAGGTGTAGAAGAGATAGTACTTTTACCTTTGTATGCACAGTATTCAACAACTACTACAAAATCATCTCTTGAAGATTTTATGAATGTTAAAAACTTTTCTTTTAAAACAAGAATAATTGAACCATTTTATAAAAATGATAAGTTTAATGAAATTATAATAGGTGATATTAAAAAAACTATAGATAATTATGAAAACTATAATTTAGTTTTTTCAGCTCATGGTTTACCTCAAAAGATTATAGATGCAGGTGATCCTTATCAAAAACAAATAGAAGAGCATGTAGAAATATTAAAAGAAAAACTTTTAAAAGATAATATTAACTTTTCATCTGTATCTTTAGCCTATCAATCAAAAGTAGGGCCTATGGATTGGATTACTCCGTCTTTAGATGATAAATTAAAAGATTATGAAAATGAAAATGTATTAATTTATCCAATTTCATTTATTATTGATAATTCAGAAACTGTATATGAACTAGAAATTGAATATAAAATTATTGCTAGAAGTATGGGTGTTAATGAATATAAAGTATGTTCATGTGTAAATGATTCAGATGAATTTATAGAATTTATAAAAGACTTAATCAAGGAGTAAAGATGGAGTCTAAACTTTTATTACAAATAGTTTATGCAGCAATAAAAGAAGAATTTGATCCTAAAATTTATATAAAAAAAGATTTTTTATTAAATGAGCATGAGTTTTTAAATGAAATTCAAGCAACATTTGTAACATTAAAAATCAATAATAGATTAAGAGGATGTATAGGTTCACTTCAAGCTCATAAAAGTCTTTTAGAAGATTTAATTCATAATGCAAAAGGCGCATCGTTTAGAGATCCTAGATTTACTCCTTTACGTGAAGATGAGTTAAATAATATACAAATAGAAGTTTCACTTTTATCTCAAGCTAAACTTTTAGAATATTCAAGTTTAGAAGATTTAAAATCTAAAATTAATATAAATTCTCATGGTGTTATTTTAAATTATGAAAATAAAAGATCAACTTTTTTACCTCAAGTTTGGGAGCAGTTAAATACTTTTGAAGAGTTCTTTGCTGCCTTGTGTAAAAAAGCTGGTCTTGATTATTCTTGTTTGGAACATGGTGCTATAATTTATACTTATGAAGTTGAAAAAATAAAATAATGAAATATTATAAAAAAGATATAGATAGTGATAAACTAATATGTCTTTTATGCTCACACTACTGTAAACTCAAAATTGATCAGATTGGAATTTGTGGTATTAATAAAAACACAGGTTCTAAAATTGATTGTTTAGTTTATGGACATATTGCTGCAATGAATGTAGATCCGATTGAAAAAAAACCTTTATATCATTTTTATCCTCAAAGTAAATCTTTATCTTTAGGAACCGTAGGCTGTAATTTTAAATGTTCTTTTTGCCAAAACTGGGGAATAAGCCAAGAAAAAAAAATAAATAAAGAAAAATTCTTTTCACCTATTGATATAGTCTCTTTAGCTTTAAAACATAACTGTAAATCAATATCTTATACTTATAATGAACCTACAATATTTTATCCATATGCCAAAGATATAGCTATAGAAGCTAAAAAATATAATATTAAATCTGTATATGTATCTAATGGTTTTGAAAGTAGTGAAGTTGCATCTGATATGATTGGAATAATAGATGCGATAAATGTTGATTTAAAATGTTTTACAAATGAATATTATAAAAAACTAGGTGGTTCGTTAGATGTATTATTGAAAAATCTTAAGTTTTTCTCTAAATCTTCTATTCACTTAGAAATTACAACACTCTTAGTTCCTTCGAAAAATGATTCAGATGAAGAAGTTACAAAAATAGCTAAATTTATTAAAGATGAATTAGGTGAGGATATTCCTTGGCATATTTCTGCTTTTCATCCTGATTATAAAGAACTTGAACTTCCAAGAACATCAAAAGAATCTTTGCTAAAAGCTAAAAAGATAGGCAATGATTTAGGACTTAAACATGTATATATTGGAAATGCTGGAATTGATAATCATACTAGATGTCTTAAGTGTGATAAGGTATTAATACATAGACAGTATTTTAATACTTTAGCCAATAATTTACATAATAATAAGTGTTCTTGTTCAAATGTTTTAAAAGGAGTTTTTATGAAAAAAAGAGAAATGAGTGTAGCGGGAAGTTTTTATCCAAAAGAAAAGAGTGAAATTTTAAGATATATTGAACATTTTAATAAAGGTTTTGAATATAAAAAACTACTTAATAATATTAAAGCTTTAATAGTTCCTCATGCGGGTTATATTTACTCTGGATTTACAGCTAATATTGCTTATAATTTAGCTTCAAAACAAAACTATAAAACTATACTAGTAATAGGTCCTAGTCATAAAGTATATTTTGAAGGCGCAAGTATTTCTATATATGATTCCTATGAAACTCCTTTAGGTGATATAAGTATTGATATGTCTTATATTAAAGAATTAAAAAATGAGTTTTCTTATTTAGGATTTAATGAAAAATCTCATCATGAACACTCTACTGAAACACAAGCTCCTTTCATAAAACATTATTTTCCAAATTCAAATATTATTGAAATTGTATATGGAAAACTAGACTCAAATGATTTAAGTTCTTTACTCTTAAAACTTTTAAATAATGATGATGTTTTACTTGTCATTTCAACTGATTTAAGTCATTTTCATACTTTAGCAGAATCAAATATAATAGATAAAAATTGTATTAAATCAATTAAATATCAAAACTTAGAAGACTTAGATAAAACAGAAGCTTGTGGAATGATAGGATTAAAAGCACTCTTATTAGCTCAAAAGAATAAAAATCTTAAAAATATAGAATTATATTCTTGTACTAGTGCAGAAGTTACAAAAGATGAATCAAGAGTAGTTGCATATACTTCCTTTATAGTAGGAAACTAAGAATGGAATTTTCTTTTTTATTAAAAAAACTTATTTCCTCATTTTTAATGCCTTTATCTTTTTCTTTAATACTTTTTCTAATAGGTCTTTTCTTTTTGTTCTTTAATTCATATAAAAAAGCTAAAATATTTTTATCTTTATCTTTTATTTTATTAATCTTATTTTCTAATTCTACTTTTTCGAATAAATTATTAGAACCTTTAGAAAAATCATATGAAAAAGTATCTATAAATGAAAAAGCAAAATATATTTTACTTTTAGGTGGAGATTATGAAGCAAGAGTAAATGAGGCTATTAGATTATATTATTTAAATAAAGGATCTAAGATTATTACTTCTGGTTATAAAGGAAATCAAATAGAATCAGAGGCTAGTATAAATGCCAAAAAACTAATATCCTTTGGAATAGACTCAAATGATATTATAATTCAAGAAAAACCAAAAGATACTTATGAAGAAGCAAAAGAAATTAAAAAAATAATAAAAGAAGAAAAATTATTTTTAGTTACTTCTTCTTATCACATGAAAAGGGCTATGAAAATATTTAAGCAAGAAGGGTTAAATGTTATAGCTGCACCTACAGATTATTTGATTAAAAAAGATCACACATTCTCAATTCCAAGAGCTAGATCTATGCGTAAAATTGAAGTCTCTATGCATGAATATTTAGGTATATTATGGATAAATATTAAAAATCTAAATAATAGTAAATAAAAAACAATTTTTATTTACTTCTTCTAGTCTAAAAAACAGCCTTTAGTACCTGTTATTTATATATTACATTGTAAAAAATATATCTATATATCCTATTCTTATTATTAAGTTAATTTAAAATATAATTAATATAATAATACATAAAGTATTGAATAATATGGATACTATATTATAAAATAATTATAAATTTAATATATAAGACTTTATAAAAAAGGACTATTATGCGAAAAATATTTTTACTTCTTTCACTATTATTAACAGTAAGCTTATTTTCTAATAATGGGAAAAATCTTGCAAAACAATTAGGTCTAAGTGCATCAGCTAAAGTTGCTACTCAATGGGCTAGAGTTTTTAAAAAAAATAAAAAAATGATTAAATATGGAATTGATAAATTAAGTAATACTGATAAAAATATTTTAAAAGCTTACTTAATAAGTCATGCCGCTGATTCAGATACTCCTGAAGCGGCAGGAATGTAATAATGGAGAAAAATATGAAAAAAAGTTGTATATTAAGTTTAGTTGTTTGTTCATTATTATCAAGTAGTTTATCAGCTCAAAGTTTAGAAGAAAGATTAGAAGCTTTAGAAAAAATTGTACTTAAACAAGAAAAGTTAATTAAGAAACTATCTTCTATGAACGATGAAGTAGAAGAAATTGATGAAAGATTAGAAACTGTTGAAACAAGAAGTTTTACAGATAAAATACAGTTTGGACTTGGAATGAAAGTTAAAATGAATAATTTTTCTAATAAAACTGCTGATGGAAAATCTTATAAAGCTAATGAGATTTGGAGAACAAAAGTTAATATTAATATGAAAGCTAAAATAGCTGATAATTTAAAATTTACAGGAAGACTTACAATGTTCAAAAACTGGGGAGATTCAAGTCCTAGAAATAAAGATATTGAAGCACTTCAAGGAAGAAGACCAGGGGGAAGTGAAATATATTTAGAAAGAGCATATTTGGATTGGATTATTAATGCAGATTCATATATTCCATTAACCTTAACACTTGGTAGACAACCATCAACAGATGGACCTAGTAATCACTTTAAAGAAAATACAACAAGAAAAGGTACTTATGATGCATTAGTATTTAATGCAGCTGCTGATGGTGCTGTTTTAACTGCAAATATGTCAAATGTAATTGATGGTTTATCTTTAAGATATATTTATGCAACTCCAAATGTAAAAGACAGAAATGATACAAGTTATAATGGAAGTAACAATATTTCATATAAAAAAGCAAAAGTAAATGGGCTAATTGTTGACCAAACATTTGATTCTTTACCTTTTGAGAACTTAAGTCAGGCATATTTTGTAAGAACAAAAGATTTTTATGCAATTCCAAATGATTCAAATGATATAAATATTGGTGATTTAGATTTAATGGGAGCTATGTTCGAAGCATCTAAAATAAATAATAATTTTGATTTTTTCTTTCATTATGCACAAAGTAAAGCAAAACCAAATGGTAAATTATTCCAAAATACTATACCTATCCCAATGAAAATGGGATTATTAACAAATACTCCAAATGATACTAAAGTTAAAGTGGGAGAAGCTTTCTGGACAGGAGCTAGATATTCAATTAATAAGGACTGGAAAATTGGGGCTGAATATAATAGAGGAAGTAAAAATTGGTTATCACTTATTATAGCATCAACAGATCCTTTAAATAAATTATCAACAAGAGGTGAAGCATATGAAGTTTACATAAGTAAAAATATTAATAAATATGCTAATGTAAGATTAGGATATGTTAATATTACTTATGACTATACAGGTAGTGGAATACATTTAGGCGCACCTCAAAAAATATCTGAACTTACTGGTCCTTTAGCTGCAGGAACTATAAAAGAAACACAAAATATGTATGTGTCATTAAATGTTTTATTTTAAAGATAATAAATATTTACTCTTTTTGAGTGAATATTTATTAAATAATTTATGTATTAAATCTTAAATAAAATAAATTGACAAAAAAACATACTTCTAGTATAATTCGCAAAAAAAGAATGCTTTATTGAAAACACTTATTAAATTAAATAATTTAACTTTTTCTTATGATAAAACTAATGTTTTAGAAAACATATCTTTAGAAATTAAAGATAATGATTTTTTAGCTATTATTGGTCCAAATGGTGGTGGTAAAACTACACTTTTAAAACTAATTTTAAAAATATTAAAATCAAAAAAGAATGAAATAGAATATAATATATCTGATGGATTTATAGGATATGTTCCTCAAAATACTAATCTTAATCTTGATTTTCCAATTACATCTTTAGAAGTTGTTTTAATGGGACATGAAATTAAAAAAAGAAGATTATTTGGATATTCAAAAGAAGATATAGATTGTGCTATGTTCTCACTTAAACAAGTAGGAATGCAAGACTTTAAAGATAGTAAGATTGGATCTTTAAGTGGAGGGCAGAGACAAAGAGTTTTTATTGCCCGTGCTTTATGTTCACATCCTAAAATACTATTTTTAGATGAACCAACAGCTAGTATTGATGTTAAGGGACAAAAAGACGTATATGACTTACTAAAAGATTTAAATAGTGATATGACTATTGTAGTTGTATCTCACGATATATCTGTTTTATTAAATTATGCTAAAAATGTAGCACATGTAAATAAAAATTTAGTATTTCATTCTTTAGATAATGTTTCTAAAAATATTAATGCTCAGAATGAACATTTATGTGAAGTTGAATTATTAAGTGCTTTAGGATCTAAAACAAATAAGTGTTGTAATCATGAACATTAAGGAGAAAACAAATGCTTGAAGCATTATCTTATGATTTTTTTCAGAATGCTTTACTTGCAGGATTATTAGTATCTCTAGTTGCTGGAGTAATAGGTTCTTTAATTGTAGTAAATAGAATTACATTTTTAGCAGGTGGAATTGCACATAGTTCTTATGGTGGAATTGGAATATCTATTTACTTAGGTCTTCCTATTTTATTTGGTGCAACTGTATTTGCTGTAATTACTGCTATAATAGTAGCAATTATAACATTAAAGAATAGATCAAAAGCTGATTCTATTATTGGAATATTATGGGCTGCTGGTATGGCTATTGGTATTATATTTGTTGATTTAACACCTGGATATAATGTTGATTTAATGTCATATCTATTTGGTTCAATATTAGCTGTATCATATAATGATATTATATATATGGCTGTATTAGATTTTGTGGTAATTGCTTTAGTAATATATTTTTATAAAGAAATATTAGCAGTATCTTATGACGCACAGTTTGCGACATTAAGAGGTGTAAGTGTTAAGTTTTTTTATACTCTTATATTAATTCTAGCAGCTTTATGTATAGTAGCAGCAATAAGAGTAGTGGGTCTTATTTTAGTAATTGCTTTATTAACAATTCCTACTTACATAGCATTAATGTTTGCAAATAACTTATCAAAAATGATGATTATATCGTCTTTGTTTGCAATGCTATTTTCAACTTTAGGTCTTTTTGTATCGTATTTTTATGATATAAGCTCAGGTGCAAGTATTATTATGGTTTCTATAATATGCTTACTAACAATTAAAATAATAAAAAGATAAACGGAATAACATGGAAAAATATATAACATTAGGTCAATTAAACACTTTAGTAATAGATAGAATTACAGAACCAGGTATTTTCTTAATGAGTGAAGATGATGAAAGTGTATTATTACCAAATGCATACATTACAGACGATATGCAAATTGGTGAAGAAATAGAAGTATTTATACATACAGATTCAGAAGATAGACTAGTAGCAACTACATTAAAACCATATGGAATGGTAAATGACATTGTAGCTTTAGAAGTAGTTGATTTAATGCAATTTGGTGCATTTTGTGATATGGGTCTACCAAAAGATTTACTTGTTCCTAAAAATAAACAAAAATCTACATTTTCAGTAGGACAAACAAGAGTTGTTAAAATTATTGAAGATGAAAATACAGGTAGATTAATAGGAACAGAAAAATATGTTCTTGATCCTGCTGATAAAGTATTTTTAAAAAATGCTGAGGTAGAGATTATGGTTTACGCTAAATCACCTTTAGGATATAAAGTTGTAGTAAATAAAAAACATGAAGGTATGATTTTCCATACAGAAATCTTTGAAAATATTGAAATAGGTGATTCTAAAAGAGCTTATGTTAAATATGTAAGAGATGATGGAAAAATGGATATTTCTTTACAAAAAATTGGTAAAAAGAATGATAATGATATTGAACAAAAAATCATTGACATTTTAGTTGAAAATGGTGGAGAATTAGGATTTACTTATAAAAGTGATTCTGAAGATATAAAAGATGTATTTGGAATTTCTAAGAAATCTTTTAAATCTACACTTACTAAATTAATTGAAAATAAAAAAATTATTTTAGGTACACGAACTATAAAAGTTATCTAAACAAAGAGAATTCGTTCTCTTTGTTATCCTTAAAATCATATACTCTACTGTAATAAAAATACTTTCTTTTACACTTCTAATTATAAAACTACTCTTTAATAAATAAACTAAAATATACAATTTAAATGACTAAACTTTGATTTCATTTACTACTTTTTGTAACTTAAAATAATTAAGTATAAATATTCTTTTAATTAAGACAATTTTTATCCTATTTATTATAACCTTAAGTATAAGAGTTAAAAGGAAAATAATGGCAACAACTAAGCTAGAAGGAAAAGAAGTAAAATTAAGCGGGGCTGAGCTTAATGTAGGTGATATGGCACCAGTAATTACTTTAGTAGGTAAAGATTTAAAAGATCATCAAGTTGGTGGACAAAAAGGATGTGCTCAAATTATCGTAGTAGTACCTTCTTTAGATACTGATGTGTGTGCCGATGAAGCAAGAAGATTTAATGAAGAAGCGTCAAAATTAGAAAACCTTGAACTAAGTATTGTTTCAATGGACTTACCATTTGCAATGGAGAGATTCTGTACAACTGAAGGTATTGAAAACTTAAAATTTGCATCTGATTTTAGATCAAAAGTATTTGCAAAATCTTACGGTGTTTTACAAGCAGATGGTCCATTAGCTGGATTAGCATGTAGAGCAGTTTTTATAATTAATGCATCTGGAATTATTACTTATAAAGAAATCTGTGAAGAAATATCACAAGAACCTAACTATGCAAAAGTATTAGCAGCAGTAGGTGAAGCTACAAGTACTTCTTGTTGTGGTTCTTGTCAATAATCAAGGTTTTGATTAAGCCGTTTAGATAAACTAGAACCAATTTACGATAGCCTCCATTTAGGGGGCTTCTTTTTTAGGAGTTCTTATGTTTTCATCTTGGCTAAAAAAATTCTCATCTCAGCCTCACCAAGCTTTTTTTACTTTTGGAATTATATTTCTAATTTTATTTATGTCTTTATTTACAGCTTCTTCTATGGGTTTTTTAAATATTAAATATTCTATTTTAACTTATCATGCTTATGTTATGGTATTTGTTTTATTTATTCAATTCTTTTTAGGTTTTTTATATGTTGTTTTTCCTAAGTTTTTAATGCAAGCAGAAATTCCTTCATCTATTTATATGAAACATTTTTATTTATATTTTATATCAAGTTTAGGAATATTAATTTCTTTAATCTTTTCTTCATCTGTTTATGTATTATTTTCGCTACTTCTTCTATTTGTACAGATTTTATCTTTTAAACTATTATTTGATATGCATAAAAAATCAATTTCATTAAGTAAAAATGACACCAAGTGGATTTTAATAGCATATGCCTCTGGTATTGTTTCTCATATAATTTATTTAATTTCAATTTTTGATTTTGAATATAATTATATTGTGCAAAGAATATCTTTAAATTCAGGTTTTTATCTGTTTTTATTTGCACTAATATTTGCAATTGCTCAAAGAATGGTTCCTTTTTTTACAAGAGGAAAAACACCAGGATATATAATTAATAAATCAAAAAATTTAATGCCAATAGTATATTCACTATTAGTTTTTAAAGTAATAATTTTAAGTTTTGATAATGTATCTTTAAATATTTTATGCGATCTTCCTTTATTTGTATTCTTCTTAAGAGAATTAATAAAATGGAATTTTCCTATTAAAAATACAATTCCTATTATGTGGATTTTATATTTAGCAATATTTTGGATACCTATTGGATTTTTATTAAGTATTACAGAATCACTTGTTTCAATTCTTGAGATAAACTTTTATTTTGAAAAAGCAGTTTTACATACTTTTGCTCTTGGTTTCTTTTTAACTATATTAATTGGTTTTGGAACAAGAGTGATTCTAGGTCACTCAGGAAGAACTCCATTTGCTGATAAGTTTACAATTTTTATATTTATTTTTGTTCAGTTTATTGTACTTATTAGAATTGTAGCATCCTTATTTATTAATACTGAATCTTTATATAATAATACTCTACTTGTATCATCTATTATGTTAATACTAGGACTTCTTCTATGGTCAAGTAAATACTTGAAAATCTTATTAGAAGGAAAATAGAAGAAAGGAGTAAACTCCTTTTTTCTATAACTATCATTTTATATACTAAATTCAAAACTTTAATCCTCTTTCTTAAACTTCCTTATAATATATAAGCATATAATAAAACTAATAATACTCTAAATTAAAATAATTATTTAATAAACAAAGACTTAACAATATCGATATATAATATTTATATAAAACAAAGGATTAATATGAATAATTTAACTAATAAGGACATAACTCCAGAGATATTATTTAATAATAGAAGAAAATTTCTAAAACTTGGAGCTGCTTCTATTCTTGCATCTTCATCTTTACTTGAGCTATTAGCAAAAGAAAAACTTCCTATTCACGATTTAATATTTAAAAAAGATACTAATCCTAATGATTTAAAAATTAATACATTTAAAGAAATTACCTCTCATAATAATTTTTATGAGTTTACAACTAATAAAGAAAGAGTTAAAGATTTAGCAAAAAATATGAATACTGATTCTTGGATTCTAACTATTAATGGTCTTGTTGAAAATCCTATTAAAATTGATGTTAGAGAATTAATAAAAAAATATAATTTAGAAGAGAGAATATACAGATTTAGATGTGTTGAAGGCTGGGCAATGGTTGCTCCTTGGATTGGATTTGAGTTAAATAAATTAATAAAAGATGTAAAACCTTTAAAAAGTGCAAAATATGTTAAGTTTGTAACTAAATACGATGAAGATATGTTTCCTGATCAAAAAAGAGGAATCTTTGCTTCTGTTACTTACCCTTATACAGAAGGTCTGAGAATGGATGAAGCAAATAATTCCTTAACACTTCTAGCTGTTGGTTTATATGGTAAAAAACTAGAAAATCAAAATGGTGCACCCATTAGATTAGTTGTGCCTTGGAAGTATGGTTTTAAATCAATTAAAAGTATAGATACAATTACTTTTGTGGAAGAAGAACCTTTAAATACATGGCAATCAGAAAATTCAAAAGAGTATGGTTTTTATGCAAATGTTAATCCCAAAGTTGATCATCCAAGATGGTCTCAAAAAAAAGAGCGAGTATTAGGTAGTTTTTTTAAACAAAGAACAAAACTATTTAATGGTTATGAAAAAGAAGTAGCGCATATGTATAAAGATATGGACTTAAGAAAGTATATATAATGAGAAAATCAATATTTATTATTTTATTATTACCATTAGTTTATTTACTAAGTAAATTATTTATATTTCAAGATGTGAATGATCCTATTAAGTATATTTATTCTATAACAGGAACAGCAGCAATTGTGATTTTATTTTTTACTACTACTTTATCTTTATGGTTTAAAAAATTAGTAAAACATATAAGACTTATTGGTTTATTTGGTTTCTTTTATGCAGTTTTACATATGAGTAATTTTTTAATTTTAGATATGGAATTGGACTTATTCTTTGCATATGAAGAAACAATTGATAAACCATTTATTTACCTTGGAATGATTTCCTTTATCTTTTTAGCTTTTATGAGTATTACTTCAACAAAAAAGTTA
>JABSON010000045.1 GCA_013215915.1 Campylobacteraceae bacterium
GATTAAATTTAGAATTTACAGATTCTGATGAAATATCAATTTATTTTAAACAATTAATAGATGAAACAAACAAAAAATATAATCAAAAAGTTGTAATCTTAGTGGATGAATATGACAAAGCTATCTTAGATAATATAGATAATCTTAAATTAGCACAAGAAATTAGATCATCACTTAGAGGATTTTATACTCAAATAAAAGATAATGATGCTTATATAGAATTTTGTATGCTTACAGGTGTTTCTAAATTCTCAAAAGTATCAATATTTTCAGGACTTAATAATTTAAAAGATATATCATTAAATGTAGAATTTGGAGATATTTGTGGATATACTCAAAATGATTTAGAAACAGTTTTTAAAGAATATCTAATAGATGTAGATATGAAAGAATTAAAGTCTTGGTATAACGGTTATAACTTTTTAGGCCTAAAAGTTTACAACCCATATGATATCCTTCAGTTTTTAGATAAAAACAAAGAGTTTGACAACTATTGGTTTGAAACAGGAACTCCTACTTTTTTAATGAATATAATAAAAAAACAGAACTATTTTCTTCCCAATCTTAATAATATAATACTTGAGAAAAAAGAAGCTAATTCTTTTGAAATTGAAGATTTAAAATTAGAGACTGTTATGTTTCAAAGTGGATATCTAACTATTAAAGAAGTAAGAAAAAAAAGAGATAGAGTTTTTTATCTTTTAGATTTTCCAAATAAAGAAGTAAAACTAAGCTTTTATGACTATATTTTAGAAAAACTTACTAATAATGAAAAATTTATTATTTCTGATTCTTTATATGATATTTTAGAAGACTCAAGTTTAGATAATCTTGAAAATACAATAAAAAAACTTTTTAGCTCAATTGCTTATAATAACTTTACAAATAATGATATACAGAACTATGAAGGTTTTTATGCTTCTGTTTTATACACTTATTTTGCAACACTTGGACTTGAGCTAATTGCAGAAGATGTTACAAATAAAGGAAGAATTGATTTAACAATTAAATTTGATAATAAAGTTTATATTTTTGAGTTTAAGATTAATTCAAATGACGCTTTATCTCAAATTAAAGAGAAAAAATATTATGAAAAATACCTTTCAGCTGATTCCGAAGTGTATATTATTGGAATATGTTTTGATACAAAAAAGAGAAATCTTACTTCCTTTGAATATGAGAAAATTGAATATTAAAATAATATAGTAAAAATGTATATATTATTATATGTATTTGAAGATAATAATAAAAAAGCCTAAATGAAATATCACTTAGGCTTTTAAGAATAAATTATACTTTTATAATAAAGAATTAATCTTTTGAGCATATGCTTCTTTTGTAGAAGCTCCAATCATTTGATCAACAACTTCACCATCTTTAATGAATAAGATTGTTGGCACTGATCTTACTCCATATTTAGCAAGTAAATCTTGTTCTTCGTCTGCATTTACTTTACAAATTTTAGCTTTTTTATCAAATTCTTTTGCTAATTCATCTATTATTGGAGATAACATTCTACAAGGTCCGCACCAAGGTGCCCAAAAATCTACCATTGAAACACCAGCTTCAGTAGTTTTATTGAAATTATTCTCTGTTAAATCTATATATTGTCCCATGTTTTTTCCTTATAACTTATTTTCGTTTGCTGCTAAATACTCTTTAACACCTTCTCTTGACTCTTTCATAGCCACATCACCTTTAACCCAACCAGCAGGACAAACTTCACCGTGCTCATTAGTAAATAACATAGTATCAACCATTCTTAACATTTCATCAATATTTCTACCTAATGGTAAATCATTAATTACTGCATGTCTAATTGTACCATCAGCATCAATTAAAAAAGATGCTCTTAATGCAACAGCATCATCTAATAAAACGTCATAATCTTTAGCAATAGATTTAGTAATATCAGATACTAATGGAAATTCAACTCTTCCAATTCCACCATTATTAACATCAGTTTCTCTCCACGCGAAGTGAGAAAATTGTGAATCAACAGAAACACCAATAACATTGATACCTCTTTCTTTGAAATCAGCAGTTCTTTTAGAGAATGCAATAATTTCTGAAGGACAAACAAAAGTAAAATCTAATGGGTAAAAGAATAAAACAGTACCTTTTTCACCAAAGTTTTCGTATAAATTAAAATCCTCAACGATTTGACCATTCGCAAGTACAGTTGTTGCTGTAAAATCTGGAGCTTTTTTTGTTACTAACATATTAATTCCTTGTTATATTAAATTTAAAGATATAAATATCTAATTGGCAACATTATAATATAATAATATAAAAAACTTCTCAATAAAATAAGAATATTTATTTTTTAAGATAAATTTTATTTTAGGATAATTTTTATTACTTATGCATAATATTAATTGTCATTTTTAGTATTAAAGTATAAGTATATTTATCAGATATCTTTTCAATTAAATTCTTATGTAACGAATAGAAACATAAAAAAATCCTTTAGCTAAATATACCTTCTATATATTAAAGAAAGATTTATTAGATATGTGTTAGAGTCTAAAAAAATAGATATAAGGAATAAAAATGGCAGTTATAATTACAGACACTTGTATTTCATGTGATGCATGTATAGATGAATGTCCTACAGATTCAATTGTAGATAATGATGATAATCCAACAGGTGAAGATATATATTTTGTTGACAGTAAAACTTGTACTGAATGTATTGGAGATAATGATGAACCAGCATGTGCAGAAGCCTGTCCTATTGAAGACTGTATTGTATGGGATGCAAACCCAACAACAGAAGGTGCTAAACCTGGCCTTGGCTGCGTAAAATACTAAAATTTTGTTACACTTAAAATACAATTATTAAGTATTTAGAAAAAGACAAGAATATAAAAACTTGCACTTTATTAATTTTTTAGGTATAATCCGCGACTTATATAAATAAAGAGGAATAAATATGGAACAAACATTATCAATCATTAAACCTGATGCAGTTGCTAAAAACGTTGTAGGTCAAATCTTATCTAGATTTGAAGCTGCTAACTTAAGAATTGTTGCTACAAAAAAATTACAATTAAGCCAAGCTGATGCTGAAGCTTTTTATGCTGTTCATGCTGAAAGACCTTTTTTCGCTGATTTAGTTAAATTCATGATTTCTGGACCAGTTGTTGTAACTGTTTTAGAAGGTGAAAATGCTATGCAAATCAACAGAGATTTAATGGGTGCTACTAACCCTAAAGAAGCTGAAGCTGGTACTATTAGAGCTGACTTCGCTGATTCTATTGATGCTAACGCAGTTCACGGTTCAGATTCTGTTGAAAATGCAAAAAATGAAATCGCTTTCTATTTTGCAACAAGAGAACTTTCTTAATAAGTAATTATTATGAAAATTGAATTTAGAAAGTTACCAACAGTAAAGAGAGATTTCTCTGTTTCTTTACTTTCAGTTAAGTTTGAAGGTACTTTCTGTAAGATATCATCTGCATTAGCGAAATTCGAAACTAAATTAAGTGGACAAATTGAGTTACAATGTAGTAGATGTGGCGATGCTAATGAAATTGAAATCGATGAAGATTTCAATTTCTTAGTAAGCGATAGAGTTTACAAGAATGATCAAAGAGATGAATTAATTATTGAAATAGATAATGAATTTGTCGATTTTGATGAAATTATTCAAGGTGAAGTTGCTTCTATGCAAAGTGAGTACTATTTATGTACTTCTTGTAAAGAAGATGGCGAAAACTTTGAAAAAGAATATTAAAATTTAAGGAAATATTATGGCAGTACCAAAACGAAGAGTCTCTCATTCAAGAGCGGCTAAAAGAAGAACACATTACAAGATTACATTAAAAAGACCTATCAAAGATACTGATGGAACTTGGAAGATGCCTCACATGGTTAACCCTAACACTGGTGAATACAAAAACTAATGTTAAAGATCGCAGTAGATGCAATGGGTGGGGACTTTGGTCCCGAACCTATCATTGATGGACTTATCGCGGCATTAAAAAACAATAACAAATTTACAGCGATCGCTGTAGGTGATGAAAAACTACTAACTAAATTAATACCACCTCAATACATGAACAGAATAGAAATCCTACATACAGAAGATGTAATTTCAATGTCTGACTCTGCAACTGTTGCACTAAAAAGAAAAGAATCAACTATATACAAAGCAATTGAACTAGTACGTAATGGTGATGCTGCTGCTGTTGTTTCTGCTGGACACTCAGGTGCTTCAATGTCTTTAGCAACATTAAGAATTGGTAGAATTAAGGGAGTTACTAGACCTGCAATTGCAACACTTATGCCAACAAGCGAAAATCAAAATACTTTGGTTTTAGATGTAGGTGCAAATGTTGACTGTGACGCAAAAAATCTTTTAGAATTCGCAATTATGGGACAAGTATACGCAGAAGATGTACTTGAACTAGATGAACCTATTTTAGGTTTATTATCTAATGGTGAAGAAGAATCTAAAGGAAATGAAGTAACGAAAGAAGCTTATAAACTTATTTCAAAACTTCCTAATTTTGCTGGAAATATTGAAGGTGCAGACATTTTTAAAGGAACAATAGATGTTGTCATTTGTGACGGATTTGTTGGAAATATTGTTCTTAAAACTGCAGAAGGAGTTGCTGATACTATTGGTCTTATTCTTAAAAAGAATTTAAAAAGATCTTTAATATCAATTGCTGGTGCTGTATTAATGAGAAAAGTATTTAAAACTTTAAAAGTTAGAGTTGATTATGCTGAATATGGTGGAGCTCCACTTTTAGGAGTAAAAGCTCCAGTTATTATAGCTCATGGGAAATCAAACCCTAAAGCTATTAAAAACGCTATCTTTCAAGCTATAAATGCGGCTAGTTCTAATCTTAACCAAGATATAGAAGATAGATTAAAAAAATATAAAGACTAAGGAATTATATGACTTATGCAGCTTTTAGATCGATTGGGGCTTATGTACCTGAAAAGATCATGACAAATGCAGATTTTGAGAAACTTATTGATACTACAGACGAATGGATAACAAAAAGAACTGGAATCCGTGAGAGAAGAGTAGCAGCTAAGAATGAAGCATCATCTGATTTAGGCTTTAAAGCAGCTGTACAAGCAATTGAGAGAGCAGGAATAGCTAAAGATGAAATAGATTTAGTTATTTGTGCTACTGTAACACCTGATTATTTATGTATGCCTTCAACAGCATGTTTAATCGCTTCTAAATTAGACCTTCCTCCTGTACAAGCTTTTGATGTATCAGCTGCCTGTACAGGTTTTGTTTATGCTTTATCAATTGCAAAAGCATTTATTGAATCAGGAATGAAAAAAAATGTTCTGATTGTTGGAGCTGAAAAGTATACTTCAATTCTAGATTATACTGATAGGGGAACTTGTTTTATTTTTGGAGATGGTGCGGGTGCAGCAATAATCTCAGCAACATCAAATAAAGATGAAGCAATTGTAGACGTTAACTGTTCAAGTGATGGAAATTACAATGATTTAATACAAACTCCAGGTGGAGGAAGTTTACATCCTTGTAGCCAAGAAGTTCTTGATCAAAAAATGGCTTGCATAAAAATGAAAGGTAATGAAACATTTAAATTAGCTGTTAAAACTTTAACATCTGATGTTCAAGTTATGTTAAAAAAACATAATTTAGTAAGTGCAGATATTAATCATTTTATTCCTCATCAAGCAAATATTAGAATTATCCAAGCAGTTGGAAAAGCTTTAGGTATGAATGAAGAACAAACTATTGTTACTATTGATAAATATGGTAATACTTCAGCTGCATCTATTCCTATGGCTATGAATTATGCTTTCGAAAACGGAAAAATAAAAAAAGGTCATTCTGTTTTATTTGACGCTTTTGGTTCTGGTTTAACTTGGGGATCTGCGTTATTCCCATTTTCACCAAAATAATTAGAATATTAATTAAAAAAAGCTTTTATCTTCAGATAAAAGCTTTTTTTATGTCTTAAATATATTGAAGTAAAAACATATAAAAAATTGTTCCTGCAAAAATAGATACTAAATAGTTTTTAAATACTACATGTAAAACACCTGTAAATAAAATAGCCCCTACTTCTTTTAAAGCATAAGGATATTCCACAAAATTTACATCTTTTAGAGTATAAAAAACTAAAATTGTCATAATTACTGGTGGAAAGAATCTTTCAATATAAACTAAAAATTTTGGTAATTTCTTTTTTCTAAAAAACAAAAATGGTAAAGCACGCGTAAAATAATTAACTATTACCATAACTAAGATAGCTAAGTATATTTCATTATTGTTCATTTAAAACTCTTTTCTTTAAAAACATTAATAAAAATAGTGAAATTCCAATTGAAGAAACTAACATTTTATCACTTGGCACAAAACATAAACATACAATAGCTGCAAATGATCCAATTAAAAAAGGATATTTGTTTTTAATGTTTTTATATTGTTCAATACATAAAACAATAAATAAAGCTGTTAGAGAGAATTCAATACCTGCTGCATTAAATTTTACACTTAAACCTACCAAAGCACCTAAAGTCCCTCCTATGATCCAATAAGACTGATTTAAAGCTGCAAGAAAGAAATAAAAATGTTTTATAGAAATACTTTTATCTTTTTTAATACTAGTTAAAAGAGCATAAGTTTCATCTGTTAATGAAAAAATCAAATAATGTTTAAATTTACCTGCATATTTAAATTTCTCTAATAAAGATAAACCATAAAAACTCTGTCTTAAATTAATAAACCAAGAAGCAATAGCAATATCTATATAACCCATTTTTGCATTAAAAAAACCAATTGCTATGAACTGAAGAGCACCTGCATAAATAAATATACTCATTAAAGGTGCTAAATACCAATCATAACCAGATGATACTAATAATAATCCAAAAGCAAAACCTAATACCAAGTAACCCATCATGACAGGAACTGATACTACAAATGCTTTTTTAAACTCTTTTTTATGATTTTTAATCAATTAATTTTTTATTAAAAGGATTATTTTTAAATGCATTGAATGATTTATTATGTACATTTAAATCTATTTGTAAATCATCAACTGTTGCTAAAGTATTAATAGAAATAATTGACTCACCAATAACAATTTGAAAAATTGAAATATAAGGTACTGTTACTACTGATGCAAAATTCTCAGATCCAAATCCAGCTTCAAAAGTTAATTCATTCTCACCTAAAATTACTGTTGTATAAGTATAATTACTTAATACAAATAAAGAAAAGTTTGCAAGTCTTGATTTAATTGAATTTGGTAATTCTGGTGTAAATGTTAAACCTTTTAAATTTGCAGTAATTGCAAATTCAACGCCTTGATCCATTAAATAAGAAATACTCTCTTTTGTATGTCTCGTTATAAGTTTTTTATATTCTTTACTTTCTAATATTTTATTTATCACTTTATCTCCTAAGTATTAAAACTATTGTTTTGAATTATTTTCCAATTTTATGATAAACTAACTTATGAACAAAATAATTTTGAGCTTAATTTTACTTTTTTCTTTTAACTATGCAAAAAAACTTACATTTAATACTAATGACATTAGTATTATTAAAAAATCAAGAGATACAATAAAAATAATAAATAGAATTAAAAAGTATAAAAAAATAAAGATAAAGTTTTAAATACTAGTAAATATAAGAACATTATCAAATAATTTATAATAAGATTTTTAAGTGATAGTAGAATAAATGAAGAGAAATTGAATTAGCGTTAAGCTAATTCAATTTAGTCATTAATTGAGATATAAATTTCGATTACTTTTTCTTTAAGATATTTTTCAAAATCTACAGTATAAGATCTTGTATATTCATTGTTTTTTTCAAAATATTCCCAAATCTCAGCCCATAATTCAGCTACGATTTCTGGTAATTCACCTTCTTTTTTAAATACTAAATATTTTTGGTTTTCAACTACAATAGCATTTTTATTTTTTGTAACTTCTTGTGCAATTGTAACTGTAAAATCTCCATTAACATCAGATTCATAAGAAGAATATACTCCATATAAATATGAATCTTTTGATTTGTTTAATGTTTTACCATTAATATTTTTCTCAACATAATCATCCCATAAAACTGGGATTTCTGCTGTAGTTTCATCTAGTTCATTTTTATTATTTGTTTGAGCTGATATACCTGCAAACATTATTTTTTTTATTCTGTGAGTTTTCATTTTTGACCTTGTTATCTCTTAATTTTATGCATTATACTTAATTAAATCGTTTAAGGATATAAAAG
This sequence comes from Campylobacteraceae bacterium, assembly GCA_013215915.1. Taxonomy (GTDB): domain Bacteria; phylum Campylobacterota; class Campylobacteria; order Campylobacterales; family Arcobacteraceae; genus NORP36. Next base: position 8,243 of record JABSON010000045.1, read on the forward strand.
CTCTATATTTTAAGAAGTAGTTTAGTAAAATCACTTTTTTAATTTAATATTGAATAAGGGAGAATATGAATAAAAATAAAATTTTCGGCTCTATGTTAATTATTGCTGGTACTACTATTGGTGCTGGAATGTTAGCTTTACCTATGGTTAGTGCTGGTCTTGGTTTTGGAACTGCTGCCTTAGTTATGATTGTTATTTGGGCATTAATGACTTATACTGCTTTACTTATGATTGAAATACATCAACATGCTCCTGTAGATGCTACTCTACATACTTTAGCATATAAACTATTAGGAAGAAAAGGACAGTTTATAGCTAGTTTTTCTATGATGTTTTTATTTTATGCTTTATGTGCTGCATATATCGCAGGTGGTGGGGGACAAGTGCATGATAAATTATCATCTTTATTAAACATTGATTTACCTGTTCAAAGTGGTGCAATTATATTTACTATTATTATTGCAAGCGCTGTTAGTATTGGTACAAAATCTGTTGATATATTAAATAGAGGATTGTTTTTCTTAAAAATGATAGCTTTAATTGTAATGTTAGCATTTTTATTTCCTTATGCATCAATGGAAAATTTAGTACAAATGCCAATAGAGCAAGGATTAATTATTGCTGCTTTACCTGTTGTATTTACTTCATTTGGTTTTCATGGTTCTATTCCATCTATTGTTAAGTATATGGGTAAAGATACAAAAGCTTTAAGAAATATTATGATTGTTGGTTCTTCATTACCATTAGTAATTTATCTATTATGGCAAATTGCATCTCAAGGTGTTTTATCTCAAGATATATTAATGCAAAGCCATAGTTTAAATGCTTTTATTGGATCGTTAAGTTCATATTTACATAACTCTCAATTAAGTTCTGCTGTATCAATTTTTGCAAACCTTGCACTTGCAACTTCTTTTTTAGGAGTTAGTTTAGGTTTATTTGATTTTATTGCAGATGTTACACATAAAGAAGGTGCTAATGTTAAAAAAGTCCAAACAGCATTAATTACTTTTGCTCCTCCTTTAGCTTTTGCATTATTTTATCCACAAGGTTTTATTATGGCTTTAGGATATGCTGCATTTGCTTTAGTTGTTCTTGCAATATTTTTACCAGTTGCTATGGTAAAAGTTCAAAGAAAATCTAATATACAAGACTCATATAAAGTAGCAGGTGGTTCATTTGCACTTAATTTTGTATTAGCAATTGGTATTTTAATTATCATTGTACAAACGCTACAAATACTAAAACTTATTCCTTCTTTAGGATAAAAATTAAGCTATAAACATTAGATTTATAGCTTAATTTATTTCTTCTTTTTACTATTTTATGATAGACTTTAACCAAAAGGATTTTTATGTCTTTTGAATCAATGCTTACTTTTTTCTTTGCAATTTTTATATTTTCAATTACTCCAGGACCTGGTGTATTTGCTTTAATATCTAATTCATTATCTAATGGTTTTAAATCTTCTATTCCTTTAGCTTTAGGAATGACTATAAGTGATATAGTTTATTTAATACTTGCTTTTTATGGTTTAGTATCTTTAGCTCAAAATTATGCTCAAATATTTGATTTTATAAGAATTATGGGAGGAATATATTTAGTTTATTTAGGATATAAAATATTCTTTTCTAAATCAGATGATAATATAGAAAATGAAAAAAAGTCATATAAATCATTTATAAAAAACTTTTTAAAAGGTTTTTTCATTTCAGCTTCTAATCCTAAAGTAATTATATTTTATATTGCTTTTTTACCTACATTTGTAGATATTAACAATTTAAGTAGAAATGATATGATTATTTCTTCTTTTATTACATTTTTTGCATTAATGTCAGGTTTACTTTTAATTTCATTTTGGGCTAATAAAGCAAAAAAAGCTCTAAAAAGTCAAAAAAGTATTAAAATATTAAATAGATCAGCAGGTTCAATTATGGCAGGGGCAGGATTTTATTTATTAAATGAATAAAAACAATTATTTACAAGATAAATAATTGTTTTTAATATTTTTACCTATTCATTAATGAATAGATAAATTTCGCATAAAATTACTAGCTATCATTGAAGATCTTTCTTTAAATGCATTAGCTATATTCTCATCAAAAACTTCATCTAAAGTTTCAAAGAATATTTTTAACCACATTTGGAATGTTTCTTTTTCTAAACCTTCAATACTTACATGAGGTGCAAAAGGAGAACCATTATATGTTCCTTTTCCTGTTGCCATTGAATACCAAAAGTCACTAATTAAAGTCAAGTGTTTTTGCCATACTTTTGAGTCCATTCGTTTACCTAGTTTTTTAATAAAAAAAGGAGCTAAAACTTCATTTTCTAAAACTTTTGTATAAAATTTATTTACCAGCAAAGATATATTCTCTTGAGTAATTTCTGTATTTAACATATTATTCCTACATAGTTTAATTATTTGATTATTTCCCAGTCTTTAAAAATTGGCTGATAACCTTTTGATCTAATCATAGTCGATATTTCATCAACACTTCTTTCATCTGAAATTTCAAATTGAGCTGTTGATTTATCTACATCTCTATATCCACCTACATCAGTTTTTGAACCAGCTGAGAATTTTGTAGCTGCAATATCAATTAAATTATCTCTAAAATTAGCTACTTCTCTTGTTGATACATTCATTCCAATATTTGGCATATATAATCTATATGCTAACATAAATTGAACAAAAGTTTTATCATCTATATTAAATTTTGGAATAAACTCACCTGCTGCATTATTAATTCTAGGCATAGAAATAGAAATTTCACTATCATAGTATTTATCCATTAAAAACTTAGCATGAATTGCAGATATAAAAGCTTCAGAATATATATTCCCAAGTCCAAATAAACAGCCTACATTAATAGATCTAATACCAGCTTCACATCCTCTTTGAGCTGCATCTAATCTGTAGGTATAATTAGTTTTTTCACCAGAAGTATGTACAGTTGGATAAATCTTTTTATCATATACTTCTTGATAAATAGTTAAACCATCAACACCTAAATCTTTTAGTTCTTTGTATTCACTTGTTTCTAAAGGATAAACTTCAATTGCAATAGATGTAAAATATTTTTTTAATACTTTTACCGCCATTTTTAAATAATTTAAATCTGCTTTTTTTGAAGCTTCTCCTGTTAAAAGTAAAATATGTTTAATTCCAGTTTTTGCAATTTCTTGTGCTTCTAAATCTAAATCTTCAGGACTTAAATGTTTTCTGACAATTTTATTCTTTTTTGAGAATCCACAGTAAGAACAATCACTTGAACAATAGTTAGAAATATAAATTGGTAAATACAATTGTATTACTTTTCCAAAATGTCTAAGTTTATGTTTTTTAGAAATTTCAGCCATTTCTTCAATATAAGAAAAAGCTTTTTGTGATAAAAGATTTAAAAAATCATATTGATTTAAATGTTCTTTTTTTAAAGACATTTTAATATCATCATGGCTTACATTTTCTAAATATTCTTCATAATTAAACTTTTCATATTCTTTTAATATGTCATCAAATTTCTCAAATGATGCGATATTAAGCATTTAAAAATCCAGTTAAAGGTGAAGATGCTTTTGCATGTTCATTTTCTTCTGCCATTTTACTTAAATAGGCCATTCTTCCAGCCTTAACTGCTAAATCAAAAGCTTCTGCCATAAGTTCAGGATCACCTGAGTTTGAAATTGCAGAGTTAACTAATACAGCATCAGCTCCTATTTCCATAGCATGTGCAGCTTGTGAAGGTTTTCCAATACCAGCATCTACAATAATAGGTAAATTAATATTTTCAATTAGAATTTTAATCATATCTATTGTTTGCATACCTAAATTAGATCCAATTGGTGAACCTAAGGGCATAATAGCAGCAGCTCCTGCCTCAACTAGTTTCCTAGCAGAGATTAAATCAGGCATCATATAAGGTAATACAATAAAACCTTCATCTGCTAAAATTTTAGTAGCTTTTATAGTTTCTTCATTATCAGGAAAAAGGTATTTATTATCATTAATTACTTCAATTTTAATAAAATCTCCACAACCTGCTTCTCTTGCAAGCCTTGCTAATAACACTGCTTCTTGCGCATTTCTTGCTCCTGAAGTATTAGGTAAAAGTTTAATATCTGAAGATATATAATTTAATATATTTTCTTCTTGTGCTTTTATATCAACTCTTCTTAAAGCAACTGTTATCATTTGTGAATTTGATGATTTTAGAATTTTTGGTATCATATTTTTATCAGGGAACTTTCCAGTTCCCGTAAATAGTCTATTCGTAAATTCAAAACCACCTAATATTAATTTATCTCTCATTTTTTATCCTGTAAATTATTTATATATTTGGCTTCCGCTTGCTACGAAATTTTCAGATTGTTCTTGCATTCCAACTTTAATTGCTTTATCCATGTTTTTTTCACCAATTTTTTTAGCATAATCTTTTACATCTTGAGAAATTTTCATTGAACAAAACTTAGGTCCACACATTGAACAAAAATGAGCTACTTTTGCAGACTCTACAGGAAGTGTTTCATCATGATATTCACGTGCTCGTGTAGGATCAAAACCTATATTAAATTGATCATACCATCTAAACTCAAACCTTGCTTTACTCATTGCATTATCTCTAATTTGAGCGCCTGCAAAACCTTTTGCTAAATCTGCTGCATGTGCTGCAATTTTATAAGTAATAATACCTTCTTTAACATCTTCTTTATTAGGTAATCCTAAGTGTTCTTTTGGAGTTACATAACATAACATTGCAGTTCCATACCAACCAATTTGAGCAGCACCAATTGCAGATGTAATATGATCATAACCAGGAGCAATATCTGTAGTTAAGGGACCAAGTGTATAAAAAGGAGCTTCAAAACATTCATCTAATTCTTTTTGCATATTTTCTTTAATTTTATGCATTGGAACATGACCAGGACCTTCAACCATTACTTGAACATCGTGTTCCCAAGCAATTTTAGTAAGTTCACCTAAAGTTTCAAGTTCTGCAAATTGTGCTTCATCATTTGCATCATATAATGATCCAGGTCTAAGACCATCACCTAATGAGAATGAAACATCATAAGCTTTCATAATTTCACAAATTTCTTCAAAGTGTGTATATAAAAAACTCTCTTTATGATGATGTAAACACCATTTAGCCATAATAGCTCCACCCCTTGAAACAATACCAGTTAATCTATTTGCAGTCATAGGAACATAAGCTAATCTAACTCCTGCGTGAATAGTAAAGTAATCAACACCTTGTTCAGCTTGTTCAATTAAAGTATCTCTATAAACTTCCCAAGTTAAGTTTTCTGCAATACCTTTTACTTTTTCTAAGGCTTGATAAATAGGTACAGTCCCAATAGGAACAGCTGAGTTTCGAACAATCCATTCTCTTGTTTCATGTATATTTTTACCTGTTGATAAATCCATAACATTATCTCCACCCCATCTAGTTGCCCAAATCATTTTTCCAACCTCTTCTTCTATTCCAGAAGTAGTTGCAGAGTTTCCAATATTTGCATTAATTTTAACCATAAAGTTACGACCAATTATCATAGGTTCAACTTCAGGATGATTAATATTTGCAGGAATAATTGCTCGACCTGCTGCTATTTCGCTTCTTACAAACTCAGGAGTATAATACTCAGGCATATTTGCCCCAAAACTCTCACCCTTATGCTGTGAAGAAATAAGTTTATCATTTTTATAGAATTCTGATTTACAGTTCTCTCTAATAGCTACATATTCCATTTCAGGAGTAATAATACCAGCTCTTGCATAATGCATTTGAGTTACATTTTTACCTTCTAATGCTTTTCTTGGTGCTTTTAAATTTGGAAATCTTAAAGTATCAAGATCAGATTTTTCTCTTCTTGCATGAAAATAATCAGAAGTAAAATCTTCTAATATACAGGAATCATTTCGCTCTTGGATCCAATTAGCTCGTAGGGGATTTAAGCCCTTATGTAAATCAATTTTAACATCAGGATCTGTATAAGGTCCAGTTGTATCATAAACATATAAAGGTGGGTTTTGTTCTATAGAATTATCTGAATGAATAGTATCGTGTAAAGTAATTTCTCTCATTGGAACTTGTATATCAGGACGTGAACCCTCAACATAAAATTTTTTTGAATTTGGTAAGTTTTCTATATATGAAGAATCTATTTTTTCTAGATTTTGCAGCACTTGACTCATTTGTAATCTCCTTTTCCTACGCCCGCATTACCGGGATCAGGTTCAATGAAGCCAGATTAAGGACTTCTTAGGGTATTATCTCAGCCTTACGGCACCCCCAACAACAATGATAAATAAGTTGAAAGTATACATAGGAAATCATAATTTAAACTTAAGAGATATTATTATTCACAAATATCACAAAGAATATTAATGAAAAGAAGAGAATAAGTTACAAGATAAATAATTATATATAATAAAGTTTTGTATTAAAAATGTAGGATGTTTTGAGCAGTAAAAAAAGCATAAAATACAAGGTAATTAATTATAAATAAATATAATTAATTGCCCTTTTTTTTAATTAACTATTTAT
>JABSON010000046.1 GCA_013215915.1 Campylobacteraceae bacterium
AAAATAATATTTATTTTATAACCTTATGATGTAATATAAAGATTTAATAAATTTAAAATTAATTGTTTTTTAGTTTTTACTTTGGTGATTTGTAAATTTTTTAGATAGTTCTTTAACTGCTTTTATGTATTTTTATTAAGTAAATTGAATTAAATACTAAAGTACATAAGATAATCCCGCCACCAACAAATGTTGAATTAGCTGGAATTTCATTTAATACTATCCATACCCAAATAGGAGCCATAAGAGTTTCTATAATCATTATTAAACCGTGTTCGCTTGCAGCTAGTGTTTTTGTTCCAATTCCCATTAATACTCTTGCCAGCGGGGAAATTAACAATCCAACAAATAATAAAATATAAAGAGTATTTAAATCAACTAAAATATCTTTTAAGAAAAAAAAAGAAATAATAGCACTTACCATACTACTAAAAGATATTACAGCAAACATATTTATTTTTTTATATCGTGAAAGAATTACAAAAGCTAAAGAAAATAAAGCTATACAAATTAATGCATAAATATTTCCTAATACCTGACCTTTTCCAATTTGAGAATAAAATATTATAAATAAACCAATTAATATAAAAAAAGAAGAAATATATATATTTTTAGTACTCTTTTCCTTAAAAAGTGTATACATGTAAAAAGCAGAAAATATTGGTGCAGAGGCGAAAATAAGTACTGCATTTGCAACACTTGTATTTTTTATAGAAGATATAAAAAATATATTAGATATTCCAAATAAAAATCCACATAAAATTATTGCTGATAAATTTGTTTTGTAATTAGATATAAAAGTTGATTTTTCACTTACTAAGAGGATAGAATTAGACGAAATTAACATAAAGATAGCAATATAAAATGAAAATGTTAAAGCAGAGATAGCTGTTAATTTTATAAATAATGATTCTAAACTTAATAATAATACCCCAAGTGTAGTAATAAGTAGTGCTTTTAAATGATTATTTTTCATATTATTACCTTTTAAAAAAATCTTCATTCAATATATCTAAAATATATTTAAAATATATTCAATTGAAAAATAAGATTAATTTGATTACAATTAGAAAAGTTTTTTGATTATAATAGTAATTAAAAATATAAAACTATTTAATGTGAGTAAGAAAATGGAAAAATTAAAAAAATCTAAAAATAAAACTATGACAGAACAAGTATATGAAATACTTGAAGATCTAATTGTTTTTTGTAAAATTGAACCAGGTACAATTTTAAGTGAAGTAGAAATTGCTCAAATGATAGGAGCAGGAAGAACACCTGTAAGAGAAGCTTTAATTCTTTTATCAAAAGCGTATTTAGTTGATATTTCAAGGTCTGGAATCTTGATCCCTCATATGAATGTTTCTATTCAACTGCAAATGTTAGAAGTTAGACATTCAATTCTAAGTTTATGCGTAAAATGTGCAATAGATAGATTAAATGATATTGATAAAAAGAACATTCAAGAATTATTAGACGAAGTTAATAGTCAAGATGATGTTGAATTTTTACTTTGGCTAAAAAGGCGTCATGAAGTTTTAGCAAAAGCTTCAAAAAATAAGTTTATTTTAGAAGAACTTAAAAATGTACAAGGTTTATCTCATAGATTTTGGTATTTCCACGCAAAACAAGAAGATCATGAAGAAGGAAAAAGATTACATATAGAAATTTTAGAAGCTGTACTTGAACAAAATAAAGAAAAAGCAATTCAAGCTGTTGATAATTTAATTTCATACTTAGAAATTTTTACAAGAAAATATTCAATATAAAAATAACATTTCATATTAATAATATAGAGATTTTCTCTATATTATCTCACCTACTTATAAAACTAATAATAAATATTTAAATTGAAAAATAAATAACTTGTTTACTATAAATCTTTAATATACTCATACCATATTCAGAATATATCTTAAGCTTAAGCTAAGTTTATAATATATATACTTGTTTTTAATAGTTAAGGAATGACTATATAAAAGGAGAAATTATGATAAAAGGTAAAGTAATTGGCGCTTTATGTGCGATGTTATTAGGAAGTGTTAGTTTAAGTGCAGAGACATGGAAGTTTGCAAGTGAAGAATCTAAAAAAGATGTTCAAGATATTTATGCACAAACATTTGCTAAATCGGTAAAAGAACAATCAAATGGAAAAATAAAAGTTAGAGTTTATTATTATGGGCAATTAGGCGGTGAAAATGATATTGTTGAACTAACGTCTAATGGAACAATTCAATTTGTATCTGTTGGAACTGGACACTTAGGTTCATTTGTTCCAGAAGTGCAAGCATTATCAATTCCCTATGTATTAACTAATAATGAAGAGGCTGCATTAGAAGTTTTAACTACAAGTAAAACAATTTATAATGATTTAGCACCAAAATTTGAAAAAGTAAATTTAAAACTTTTATCAATGTTAACAGAAGGTGAAATGGCATGGGGTGCAAATAAAGCTATAAGAACTCCAGAAGATTTTGCAGGTCAAAAAATAAGAACATTTACTTCAACAATTCCTGTTGAAACTTATAAAGCTTTTGGAGCAGTTCCAACGCCTTTATCATGGGGAGAAGTATATTCAGCATTACAGTTAGGAACTGTTGATGGAATGGTAAATCCTATGTACTTTATTTATGGTGCAAAATGGCATATGGTTCAAAAATATATTATGTTTCCAGGTCAGCAACCTTATGTATCAACTGTATCTACTAACTTAAAATGGTTTAATAAACTTAGTGATAATAAGAAAAAAATTGTAAAAGCTGCAATTAAAGAAGCAGACAAAGCAGCATTTATTTACCAAAAGAAAATCAATAAAGAAAATACTCTTAAAATGAAAAAAGAAAATAAAGACTTAATATTTATTACATTAACTGAGGCTGAAAGAGCTAAATTTAAAGAAGTAAGTAAATCTTTACATAAAACTTATTTAGAAGTTGTTGCAAATTCATATCCAGATGATCAAAAAGAACAAGCTAAAAATTATGCTCAAAAACTCTTAAATAATTTAATTAAAGAAGTAGCAGAAGCAGAAAAAAAACACTAGTCATTTAATACTCCTTCCTCTTTGGAAGGAGTATTTACATAAATAAAAAGAAATAAAATGAAAATAAATAATTTAAAATGTGAAATTAAAAATAAAATTTCACACAATGGAAAAGTTGGTTTAATACTTCTTGCAACAGATCAAATTACTTTATATGAATTTGAAAGTATTTTTAAAGACTTAGGAATTCTGTGTTTTCCTTCAAGAGTTATGAATGAAGTTGAACTTACACCTTCTGTATTATTAAAAATAAAAGATGAACTAAAAGATGCTGCTAATACATTATTGCCAGGTTTAAGACTTGATGTAGTTGCTTTTTCTTGTACTTCTGCTTCTATGACTATTGGTGAAGATGAGCTTGCTAGAATTATTAAACAAAGTGATCCTAAAAGAGAAATAAAAGAAGTAACAAACCCTTATTCAGCTATTAAAAATGCCTGTTCATTTTTAAATATTAAAGAATTAGGTCTTATTACTCCTTATTCTCACGATGTAACACAAGGAATAATTGATGGTATGAGTGAAGCCGGTATAAAAACTGTCTCTGCAAGTACTTTTAATATTCCAAACGATAATGTTGTTCCTGATATTACTATTGATTCTATTAAAGAATCTGTAATCCAAATGGCAAAAGAAAACGATGTGGATACAATTTTTGTATCTTGTACTAATTTAAATATCTGTAAAGAGATAAATGATTTAGAAAAAATCACTGGTAAAACAATTCTAAGTAGTAATCAAGTTATGGCTTGGGATATTTTACGCTTAGTTAATAATAAAAAAGAGATATTAGGTTTTGGAAAACTATTCTTAAAAAAGGATAAAGAATGAAAAAAGTCTTGAGCACAATAAATAAAATTACGGAGAAAATAGAAGTTTTTATTTTATCAGCTTCTATTTTATTAATGATGATAAATACAACAGCAAATGGATTAGGAAGATATCTATTTAATCAAAGCCTATATTTTTCAGAAGAATTAAATCAATTTTTAATGGTATCTGTAACATTTATAGGTTTTGCATATGCTGTAAGAAATGGAAGGAATATTAGAATGACTGCAATTTATGACTCTTTATCTCATAAAAAGAAAAAAGCCTTAACAATGTTTATTGCAATTACAACAGCTGCTTTAATGTTTTTATTTGCTTATGAAGCAGTAGTGTATGTATCTCATTTAAAAGAGATTAATAGATTAAGTCCAGCTTTACAATTAGAGGTTTATTTAATTTATTCAATTGTTCCTGTTGGGTTTTTTATGGCAGGAATTCAATTTGTAATTAGATTTATCCAAAATATTTTACATGAAGAAATTTATCTATCTTATGATGTTATTGAAGAAAAAGATGCTGACGTAAATGATCAAGCATGTTAGAGTTTATTCAAAACATAATATCTGGTGAACTGGATGTATATGTAATTTCTTTTACTTTAATATCTGTAATGATAATTTTATTATTTTTAAGTTTTCCAATGATTGTTCCTTTAAGTGTGGCAACTCTAGTTGGTTTTGTACATTTTTCAGATGTTCCTTTGGAAAATATTATTCAGCAAATGATAACAGGAATTTCTCCTAATGCTTTAGTTGCAGTTCCTATGTTTATTTTTGCAGCTGATATTATGACAAGAGGGCATACCGCAAAAAGATTATTAGATGTAATTGAAGTTTTTATTGGACATTTTAGAGGTGGTTTACCAATTACTACTTGTATTGCCTGTACACTTTTTGGTTCTGTTTCAGGTTCAACTCAAGCAACAGTTGTATCTGTAGGCTCAATTATGAGACCCAAACTTTTAAAAGCAGGATATAAAGACTCTTTTATTTTGGCACTTATTATAAATGCTAGTGATATAGCTTGGTTAATTCCACCTAGTATTGGTTTGATTTTATTTGGTGTATTAGCAAATGCAAATATAGCTGAGCTTTTTATTGCAGGAATTGGTCCTGGAGTTATTTTAGCTTTATTATTTTCGCTTTATTGTTATGTATATTCTATTTATCATGAAAAAAGTATTACTTTATCTGTAAAAGCAGATTGGCCTAAAAAAATTACTGCTATTAGAAAATCTATTTTACCTTTAGGTTTTCCTGTATTAATTGTAGGTGGTATTTACTCAGGTGCATTTACACCAACTGAAGCGGCTGCTTTTTCAGTTTTATATGCAATTATACTAGAAGTTGTAATTTATAGAAAATTAGGATTTAAAGATATTATTGATTCTTCATTAAGTACAGGATTAATAACAGCAGTAGTATTTATACTTGTAGGTGCAGGACAGGCATTTTCTTGGTATATCTCTTTTGAAATGATACCTCAAGAGTTATTAAGTACATTAAACTTAGAAGGTGCAAGTCATGAATATATTTTATTTGTAATTTCTGTAGCTTTTGTAGTTGGATGTATGTTTGTTGATTCTATTGTTGTTTTACTTGTATTAATACCAGTATTTATGCCAATAATTGATAGCTCAGGAATTGACCCTGTATTAGTAGGTGTGGTCGTAACTTTACAAATGGCAATTGGTTCAGCAACGCCTCCTTTTGGATGTGATATTTTTACTGCAATTGCAGTATTTAAAAAATCTTATTTAGAAGTCATACGTGGAATTTTACCATTCTTTTTAATTCTTGTATTAATGTCAGCAATACTGATATTTTTTCCAGACTCAGCTTTATTCTTAAGAGATTTAGCTTTTGACAAATAATTTAATAAATAAAATATAAAAATAGGAAATGAAATGATAAATGAATATAAAAAATATTTACAAGATACAGAGTTTTTTGATAATAGTGCTAATACAGTTAAGGGTGAATATGAACACCAAGATATATTAAGTTTAGAAGCTTTTTCAAAAGCTTCTAAAGAGATTAGATCTTGGGATGGTTATAAAGTAACTCCAATGGTAGATTTAAAAGATTTAGCTGCACAAACAGGAGTATCTAAATTGTTTTATAAAAATGAACATTATAGATTTTCACTTAAAAGTTTTAAAGCCTTAGGTGGAGCTTATGCGGTTGCTAATTTATTAATTGGAAAATTAAAAGATAAAGGAATCACAGCCTCATCTAAAGATTTATTAGCAGGTACATATAAAGATATTACAAATAAAATAACTGTTTCTTGTGCAACTGATGGAAATCATGGTAAATCTGTAGCTTGGGGTGCTAGAAATTTTGGATGTAATTGTGAAATTTTTATACACTCTCATGTAAGTATTAGTAGAGAAAAAGAGATAGCTAAGTATGGAGCTAATGTTAATAGAATTGATGGAAACTATGATGATTCTGTTCATGTTGCTGATAAAACAGCTCAAGAAAAAGGATATTTTACTGTTTCTGATACTTCTTATGAGGGTTATACAGAAGTTCCAAAAGATGTAATGCAAGGTTATACAATTATGGTTGATGAAGCTTTAAAACAAATGGCTTGTAAACCTACTCATGTATTTTTACAAGGTGGAGTTGGTGGAATGGCAGCAGCAGTTGCTTCATTTATTTTAGAAACTTATGGTGAAGATTCACCTATTTTTGTAATGATAGAGCCTACAAATGCAGCTTGTTTATTAGAAAGTGCAAAAAATGGAAAAGCAACTGTTATTCATGGAGATTTAGACACAGTTATGGCTGGACTTTCTTGTGGGGAGATTTCACTTTTAGCTTGGAAAATTTTAGAGAATAAAACAAAAGGTTTTTTCACAATTCCTGATGAACCAATAGCTAAAGTTATGAAGTATTTATCAAATTTAGAAGAACCAGTAGTTGCGGGTGAATCAGCAGTTGCTGGACTTGCAGGTTTTATGATTATTCAACACAATGAACCTTATAGAAAAGCTTTAGAAATAGATGAAAATTCTAAAATATTATTCTTAGGAACTGAGGGTGATACTGACTCTGTAGTATATGAAAAAATGGTTGGAAGATCTTCATCTGATGTTTTAAAAAAGGCATAGTGATGGAAAAAATGTTTGAAGGTATTCCTTTTGATGATATATTAAAAAGAGCAGATTTTTATAAAGAAGATATATATACGTTTACAAGAGACTTAGTACGATGTCCAGGAGGTTCAGGTGATGAATCTTTGGCTGCTAAGTGTACAATAGATGAGATGAAAAAACTTGGTTTTAATAAAATAGATATTGACCCAATGGGTAATATTTTAGCTTATATTGGATCTGGAAAACATCTTATTGCAATGGATGGACACTTAGATGTTGTAGGCGTTGGAAACATTGATAATTGGGATTATGATCCATATGAGGGTTATGAAGATGGTGAGAAAATAATAGGTCGAGGTACTACTGATATGAAGGGTGCAATTGCATCTATTGTATATGCTGCTAAGATTATTATTGATTTAGATATTAAAGATGATTTTACACTTCTTGTATCAGCAACTGTTGCTGAAGAAGATTGTGATGGTTTATCATGGAAGTATCTAATTGAAGAGCAAAATATAAGACCAGAGTTTGTTTTACTTGCAGAACCAAGTGATGGAAAAATTTGTCGTGCTCAAAAAGGACGAATGGAAATTTCTGTTAAAACTTTTGGTAAATCAGCGCATGGTTCAATTCCACATACTGGTGATAATGCTATTTATAAAATGTCGGCAATTTTACAAGAACTAAGAGCTTTAAATGAAAACTTATATGTAGATGATTTATTAGGAAAAGGTTGTTTAACTGTTTCTGAAATTAATTCAACTTCACCTTCACGATGTGCTGTTTCTGATTCTTGTACTATTTCTATTGATAGACGTTTAACTTGGGGTGAAACACCAGAACAAGCTTTAAAAGAAATTAGAAATCTTCCTTCAGTTAAAGAGGGCAAAGCTGAGGTTAGTATTTATAATTATGATAGACCTTCTTATACAGGTTTAGAATATGGGCAAGAATGTTCATTTAAACCATGGAAAATGGAAGAAACTCATGATGTAACTCAAACAGTAGCACGTGCGTATAAAGAGTTATTTAAAAAAGATGCAGTAATTGATATTTGGCCATTCTCAACAAATGGTGTATCAATTATGGGTGAGCATAATATTCCTGTTATTGGATATGGACCAGGTGAGTTACAATTTGCTCATGCTCCTAATGAAGAAGTAAAAAAAGCAGACTTAATTTTATGTGCAGCTTTATATGCAGCAATTCCAAGCGTATATGTTGCAATGCTAAAAGGTAAATAAAATGTTAAAAGCACCAAAAAGAGGATTTATTCAAAAAGAGTATGAAAATAGATTGTCTAAAATGCAAAAATTTATGTATAAAAACAAAGTAGATGTGATTTTATTAACAACTCAAGTTGATATAGAATATTATACAGGTTTTAAAACACAATTTTTACAAAGTCCTACTAGACCTTGGTATTTATTACTTCCACTTGAGGGTGAAATTCAAGCTATTATTCCAACAATTGGATTATCTGGTATGCAAGGTACTTGGGTTAAAGATATACAAACATGGCCTTCACCTAATCCAGAGGATGAGGGAATATCTTTATTAACTAATAGTATTAAAAATCTTATGAAAAGGTTTAATACTATTGGTTTACCCCAAGGTCATGAAAGTACTTTAAGAATGCCAATAAATGATTATGAAAGATTAAAAATAAATTTAGCCTCATATGAGTTTAAAGATGTAACACATATTTTAAGATATGCACGATATATTAAATCACCTGCTGAAATAGAAAAAATTAAATATATATGTGAAATAACATCTCAAGGATTTAAAGATTTACCAACTTTACTAAAATTAGGTGAGAGTGAAAGAAAAAATTGCCAAAGATTTAAAAAACACTTACTAGACTTAGGAGTTGATGATTCTCCTTATTTAATTTCTGGTTCGGGATCTAATGGTTATGGTTCTATTATTATGGGCCCTAGTGAGAGAATTTTAGAACAAGGTGATATTTTTATTATAGATACGGGCTCTGTTTATGATAGTTATTTCTGTGACTTTGATAGAAACTATGCTTTCTCATATGCTTCTGATGAAGCTAAAAAAGCTTATGATGTAGTTTTTAAAGCTACTGATGCTGGTTTTGATGCTTGTCAAATTGGAAATACTACATCTGATGTATATAAAGTTATGAATGATATTATGCAAAAAGCAGGAGCCCTAGGAAATTCTGTTGGAAGATTAGGACATGGATTAGGTTTACAACTAACAGAATGGCCTTCAAATACTTTAAGTGATAATACACCTTTAGAAGAGGGTGTAATATTAACCTTAGAGCCAGGAATGGAGTATGTAGAAGGAAAAGAGATGGTTCATGAGGAAAATGTACTAATTACTGCTAATGGACCTGTGTGGCTTAGCTCTAGGGCTGATGAAAACTTACCTATTATTTAGGTGAGTTTTCAAATGCTTCTTCAGTTTTGTTGGAAGGATCATAATATGACTATTGATAGTATTAAATAGTTATTTGACTTTTTTTATGAATTTTTATTAAATAAAATGAATTAAGTAATAAAGTTACTAAAATAATAGAGCCACCTATAAATGTATTTGTAGATGGAACTTCATGTAGAAAGATCCATACCCAAATAGGGGCCATAATTGTTTCAATAATCATAAGTAAAGATATCTCAGAAGCAGGTAGAGTTCTTGACCCTGTTCCCATTAATACTCTAGCAAATGGAGATACTATTAAACCAGCTATTAATAGAATAAATAAAGTTTTCATATCAATAAGTAAAGAATCTGCTAGTATATATGAAGAAATTAATATAAACACTCCACCAGAAGATGTTACAGCATATCTATTTAAGTTAGTATGTTTTGACATAAGTACAAATGCTAAAGAAAATAGGTTTGCAGATACAAAAGCATATATATTTCCAATCATCGAAGAATGTTCATCAGATGCAGAAAAAATTACCATTAAACCTAAGAAAATAAATATAGTTGAGAAATAAATATTTTTAGTAGATTTTTCTCTATAAAACAAATAAGCATAAAAAGAAGAAAGTAGGGGTGCTGTACTTAAAAGCATAACGGTATTAGCAACAGATGTATGTTTAATAGCAGCCACAAAAGTCATACTAGATGAACCAAAAAATATTCCACATAATACTATATATATAAATCCACTTTTATAAGTTTTTAAAAAGTTTTGCTTATGAGATTTAATTAAAATCAAATTTATACTAATAATTATGAATAAACCTAAATAAAATGAATAAGTTAAAGTAGAAATACTTGTTAGCTTAATTAATAAAGATTCGAAACTAAGTAATAAAACACCAGTTGCAGTAATACCAAGAGCTTTAATATGATTAGATTTCATTTGATATACTCTTTTTTATATTTTCACTTGATTCTTCTAAAAAGGGAATCAGTTTTTCAATACATAAACCCATTGCATTTGATTCATAACCTTTAACTTCTTTTATATATCGTTTACAAAAGCCTTCAACCATAATTGCTCCTGCTTTTCCATAACATTCACCTGAAGCTATATATTCTTCTATATGTTTTTCTTCAAAAGATGCAAACATATAAGTCGTAATAGAGATATCTATAATTTCTGTATCTAAGGCTTTATAAATCATACAAGTAATAACAGAAGTTTCTGAGCCACTTTGAAGTTTTAACATACGTCTTACATCATTTTCATCTTTTGCTTTTCTTAATAATTCGCCACCCGAAGTAACAACTGAATCAGCAACTAATAAAGGCATATCATTTACACCATATTTTTCATATAATTCTTTATATTTACCTTGTGTTGCTTCGTATACAAAAGCTTTTGGATCTGTTGTTGTAATTTTATCTTCATCAAAAGAACCACCATTTTGAACAAAACTTATGTTTGCTTCTTTTAAAATAATAGCTCTTGTAGGAGAGTTTGAACCTAGTCTAATCAATGTTAACCTTTTTTATTTTTGGAATTATACTTAATTTATAAGACTTTGAGATAAAAGTCTAAAAAAAGTGTGAAATTCTATAAAGGTGTTTTACAAGATATTCATAAATGTTTATATATAATGCAGAAAAATAATTTAGGATTTAATATGAATATTGTAGTAATTGGAACTGGTGGCATTGGAACTTTTTACGGTTTATTATTAGAGGATGTACGTAACAAAGTAAGATTTATAGCACGTGCTAAAACGTTGGAGTATTTGAAATCTAATAAGTTAAAACTTACTCATCCTAATTTTGAAATTAATAAAAATATAGATATATATTCATTAGATGAGATCAAAGAAACTGATGTTAAAGAAGTTGATTTAATTATAATTACAACAAAATCTATGTCTAGTGAATATATAGCATTAGAGTTAAAAGATTGGTTTAAAGATGCTAAAAAAATACCATATATATTATCATTACAAAATGGTGTTGAAAATGAAGATGTATTTGCTACATATATAAATGAAGAATATATATTAGGTGGAATTACAAGGCTCATAGCAGCACATATAATTAAAATAGGACATGTAGATTCAACAGGTAGTGTTGAAACAGTAATAGGGGCTATTAAAGAAGCTAAGCATAATCAAGAGTTTTTATTAAAATTAAAAAATACCTTAGATAAAACACCAACTAAAACAATCTTAAGTTCTAACATAAAATTAGATTTATGGAAAAAACTAATTATTAATAATGGAGTGAATGCAATATGTGCTCTCTTAGAAGAAAAATCAGGAACATTAATAAATGATGTTAAAACTTCTAAAATAGTATATGGATTAATGAGTGAAACTGCAATAGCTTCTAGATCACTTGATTTAAATATTTCTGATGCTGAGGTAAAAGAAATGTTTGTTTTAATGCAAAACTTTGATTCTATTAAACCATCAATGTGGATTGATAAAGAAAACAATAGAGATTTAGAACTTGATAGTATTTGCGGAACTGTAATTAAATATTGTGAAATACAAGGTTTAGATGCTCCATATACAAGAACAGTTTCAACTTTATTAGAATATTCATATAATAAACAAAGAGATTAATGAATAAAATATCAGGTATATTAATATTTCTATCGTTTATATCTTCACTTATATTTTATTTCATAAATGAAGAATATTTAATATATTCTGGTATTTGTTTGTTTTTTTCTTTTATAATACTTTTTCCTACTTTAAAAAATAAAAGAATGATAAGTCTTTTACTTTTTATATGTTTTATTTTATTTTTAATATCATATTTTTGTAAGTTTGATATTAAATATGACAAGCTATTTTCAATAAATCAATATCTTATTTCACTTTTAATAGGAATCACTTTTTTAAAACTTGTTTCAAAACCAAAACTTGAAAATATTAAAAATCCTCCTAGAGGTAAGAAGTCATTTATAAAAACATATATATCTTTGCATTTTTTCTCATCAATAATAAATATCTCAGCAAGCCTTTTATTAGCAGATAAACTATTTAAACATAAAAAACCTAGCAAGAGTCAAATAATATTATTAACTAGAGCTTTTTCATCAGCAGCATACTGGTCACCATTTTTTGTGGCATTTGCTATTGTTTTAACTTATTTACCAAATATATCAATTAAAATTGTAATGTTTTCAGGTTTAATTTTAGCACTGTGTTCAAGTCTTATAACATATTTTGAGATGAAAATAAACTATAATTTAGATGAGTTTGAAGGTTATGATATAAACCTAAGAACTTCATATATTCCTATTCTATTAGCTCTTTTTATTCTTTTAAGTACTTATTTAAATGAAAATCTCAAAATATTAGTTTTAATACCTTTATATGCATTTATATTAACTTGTTTAATTTTATTTATCAAAAATGGAATTAAACATTCTCTATTTATTTTAAAAAACTTTATATTAGAAGATCTAAGTTTAATGAAACTAGAAATATCACTTTTTATTTTAGCTGGAATATTTTCAGTATTAGTAACAAGTATAATTTCATCAATAAATTTTTTATATGATTTTACTTATTTAAATTATTTTACGTGGGATAAAGCAGCCCTTATTTTATTAATGTTTATTATTTTAGCTTTTATAGGAATTCATCCTATTATTACTATTTCAATTATTGCACCTATTTTAGAAAATATTAATCATACTTTATTTGCAATGGTATTTTTAATGGCTTGGTCTATAACTGTATGTGCTTCCCCTTTTTCAGGTGCAAACCTAACACTTTATTCAAGATATAATATTAATCCAAAAGAAATATTTTTACTAAATATTCTTCATGTAAGCCTTATGTATGGGCTTTGTATAATAATATTATACATATTTTCAAATTCTTTTCTTTTGTCTGCCTAATGTCACTTTTAGTTCACGCTGTTGTATTATAATTCTCTCAGTTGAAGTAAATGTGGGTTTAACTATTTAATATTTTATATGAACTCCTTTTATATTAAATCAGATAGTATAACCGTCTTGTTTATTCAAGATAAATCGTAACCTTTCTCCCTATACTTTTTATATACTTGATTTCATATTTACTTCTTTCTATCAACTAAAACAATCACAAAACTTATTTTATCAATAAACATTCAAACAATTGAGTATTTTCTAATCATAATTTTTCTTATTAAACAAAATAATTTTCAATATCATTTTATATATTTTATCTCTGATATAATTAACTACTAAAATATTAGGATTATTATGTCATTATTTATGATTATACTTATTAAAATTCTTCCACTTTATATTAATGTTCTTTTGGGTTATTTAAGCTCAAAATTTTTAAATGTTAAACGAGAATCTATTGCTTCTTTACTTATTTATATTCTTGGACCCATAGTAGTTTTCTCAGCTGTATTATCAGTGAAAATTGATTTAACACTAGCTTTATTGCCAATATTCTTATATCTATTTTGTTCTCTTCTTGCTTTTTTATCTTTATATCTTTGGGGTAACAAATGGAATGATCCTACAGGTAATATTCTAGCTTTTTCAGCAGGAACTGGAAATACTGGATATTTTGGAATTCCATTAGCAATTATATTCTTTCCTCCTTCATTAGCAGATATTTATATCTTTACTGTTTTAGCTTCATTATTATATGAAAGTACATCTGGATTTTATGTTACGGCGAAGGGTAATTTTACAGTTGCACAATCTCTTAAAAAAATCTCAAAACTTCCAATACTTCACGCTTTCGTTTTAGGTCTTATTCTAAACCTTGCAGGCTTTGAAATTCCAGAAGTGATTAGTTTTTATACAGCTCAGTTCAAAGGAACGTACGGAATCTTAGGTATGATGATGTTGGGAATGGGGTTACTTGGATTAAAAAGTTCAGATGACAACTGGGACAAAAGATTTATTGGAATTACTTTTGTAATTAAATTTATCTTTTGGCCTTTAGCTATGATATTTTTTATATATTTAGATAAAACATTTTTTAACTTTTTAAATGAAGATTTATATAAAGTTTTATTTTTATTTTCTATTGTACCACTTGCGGGTAATTCAGTTACTTTGGCAGTATTGTTAAATGCAAAACCTGAAAAAACATCTTTAGCTGTTTTTTTATCAACTATAATATCAATAGTTTTTATTCCAATTTCAATATATTTATACGGAGGCTTTTAAATTGAATATTTTAAAAAATGTTAATTTATTTTCAAATGATTTAGAAGAATCATTTTATTTTTATACTCATATTTTAGATTTTTCTTTAGATAAAAAAGAGAAAAACTTAATTCTTTTATCAAATAAAAATACTAATATTATTTTAGATTCAAAGAATGTAATTAAAAATGATATTAATATTTTTATAAAAGAAA
>JABSON010000047.1 GCA_013215915.1 Campylobacteraceae bacterium
TTTCCATTTATTTTGAACCTCCTGAATTGATAGATACATTACCTTAAAAGCTGAGTCAACAGTAGGAAATGAACCTTTTGATTTTGTCTTTCTTTGTAGAATTTAAAGATTCTATTGGATTTGTTGTATAAATTAATCTTTTAATTGCTTCTGGGTATTTATAGAATGTAGCTAATTCATTCCAATGATTTAGCCAAGATTGTTTAATGTGAGGGTATTTAGATCCCCAAGTATCATGAAAATCATTTAGGTTAGATAATGCCTGTTCTTCTGTAATAGTACAATAAACTGATTTAAGATCTCGTGCTATTTCTTTTCTATCTTTCCAAGAAACAAACTTCAAAGAACTTCTAATTTGATGGACGATACATCTCTGAATCTCTGATTTAGGATAAATAGCTTGTATTGCTTCGTTAAAACAATTTAGACCATCTATGGCAAAGATAAGAACATCTTCAACACCTCTGTTCTTAATTTCATTAAGAAGAGATAACCAATATTTAGAAGTTTCATTGTTTCCAATCCAAATACCTATTATCTCTTTAGTTCCTTCAGTTGTAATACCTAACATAATATAAGCAGCTACATTTTTAACTACTCTATCTATTCTAATTTTAAGAACAGTAGCATCCATAAAGATAATTGGATACATTTGATCTAAAGCTCTATTTTCCAATCTTTAGCAAGCTCTAAAACCTTATTCGTCATATTCGAAATTGTTTCAGTAGATAATTCATAACCATATAAATCATCAAGATGTAATTGAATATCTCTTACACTCATGCCTTTGGCATAAAGTGAGATTATTAAATCTTCAGTTCCATCAAGAATTGTTTCTCTTTTTTTAATTAATTGTGGTTCAAATGATGAATCTCTATCTCTTGGTATTTCCAAGTTTACTTGGCCATATTTTGAATTGAGTTTCTTTTTGTTATAACCATTTCTTGAATTAGTGATGTTTGATATTTGGTTCTTTTCATAACCTAAGTGTGAAGTTAGTTCTTCTTGTGCAATTTCTTGTAATACTTCTTTTAACATAGTTTTGAATTCATTCTCTAATGATTCTAAACATGTAAAAGTACCTTCTTTAATTTGTTTTTTTAATTCTTCTAAATTTAATATTGCCATAATGTAAATCCTTAAAATTAATTAAGAACGTGTCGAAGCATTAAAGGAGACGCCTTTTGCGTATCTATGAGTGATGCAGGTGCTAAAGTGAGTGGAGAGTTTTTTACACCTCCATCTTTGGTTGAACTAATCGTAAACTTATAGAACTAGACCATTGAATCATTCATGGTCCAGCATGTGTTTCTTGTAGCATGTTTGTTTAAAGAGGTAACTTTGTAGAAAATAATACTAACAAGTCTTTGATACTGCAACTTAAATAGGACTATAAATTAATTATCATGTTTTAGACAATAATATTCAATTTTTGTTCTTAAGATATCTTTTATTAAGTAGAAATAACAATAATATACCTAAAAAATAAAGAAGAATCATTTTATTACCATATTTAGTATAAAGAGTGTTTCCTTCTTGTGGAATAACTGTATGATATAAACTTTCTTGTAAATTGGGACGTGATATTTTCATAACTATTCCATTTTTATCAATAAATGCAGATAATCCTTTGTTTACTACATAAACTATTGGTTTTTGTGATTCAATAGCTCTCATTCTAGCTAATTGTAGTAAATACGATTGAGCCCAACCTTGTTCAAACCAACCCAAATCACTTATATGCACAAGCATATTTGACTCATTATTTTTTTTCCTTAATTCGTTAGGAAAAAGTATTTCAAAACAAATTGATGGGGAAATTTTTAAGCCATTTACGTTTATAATTTTATTAAAGTTTTCATCTTTGTTTAAATTATTCATATATACTTCAGGAATAAAATACTTAAACTTTTCTACCCATGAAGGAGTATATTCGCCAAATGGTAATAAATGTTGTTTACTATACAGAATTTCTTCCTCGCTTAAAGAGAACACTGTATTTATAGTTTTGTTTTGACGTTTAACATAGGCTCCGGTTAATACTGTTATATTACTATCTGAAAGTTTTTTTATACTATTACTAACATGTTGTATCACTTCACTATAGTTTGAATTGATTACTGATTCTGGCCATATACTTAACGTGGGTCTAGGTTCTAATAACGTTAAAGATGTAAAATCATTAATTCTATCAATAGTTTTATATCTAGATTCTTTATCTTTCTTAGTGAAGTTAGCACTTATTATATGTACGTTTAAAGTTTGTTTATTTAAGGGTTTTGTAAAAGATATATTTTTCGATATAAGCATTAATACTATTAAAAAAACAATTAAAGAAATAAGATAAACTAAACTATTATTTTTTCTTATACATAAATGAATGAAAATTCCAATTAAGGTGAAAAATATAAAATTAATTAAAAGCACTCCACCTAAAGGTAAGAAAACTGAAAAACCTATATCAATAATAGCATCAGATGGAGAATACCATGGAAGCCCAGTAAATAAAAAACTTCTTAAATATTCCAAAAATGTAGCTAAACTAGGTAAAAATATTGTAATCCAAAAGGTAAAATGCTTCTCCTTTAATTTAAATAGATTTGATACAAGTCCTAATAATCCAAAGAAAAATGCTGTTAAAAATATAATACCACTGATTATTATAAATATAATTATTTTATCAATACTATCAAAACCAACCATTATTGAGAACATCCAATAAAGGCCTACCGTAAAATGTACAATTGCAAAAATAAAACCGTAATTAAATGCTGTTTTTATATCTTTAGCAATATAGAAACTATAAAATAATACTATATAAGAAGCAAAAATTAAAAAGTAATTATTATGTGGTGCAAAACTATATATGCCCATTACTGAAAATATAACTATTAGATATATAATATATTTATTAAACTTTTCTAGCATACTGTTTAATTTTCAAATTTTTTAAACAATAAAGCACCATTATGTCCACCAAAGGCAAACGATTGTGAAATAGCATTTTTTATTTCAAGGGAGGTTGTTTTATTTACAAAATTTTGATTGGAAATTGGATTTTCAATAAAATTATTTTTATGTATTTTATTTTCTTGTATACTTAATGCTGTAACAATTGCTTCAATACTTCCACTTGCACCAATAGTATGTCCTAATAAAGATTTTGTAGAGTTTATAGACAAATCATCGTTAAATATTTCTGATAAGACTTTAGATTCAACTTCATCGTTTTTTACAGTACCAGTACCATGTGAATTCACATATTGAATATCAGTATTGCTTAAATTATCTTGACTTAATAAATCTTTTATCATTAAATGTTGATATTTTCCTGATGGATCTACAGATACCATATTATAAGCATCAAAACTTTCACTAAAGCCTGTAATTTCAACAATTATGTTTGCTCCCCTTTTTTGTGCATGCTCTAAAGATTCTAATACTAGTGCTCCTGCTGCTCCATCACTAAACAAAAAACCACTTCTGCTTTTTTCAAACGGACAATTGACACTTTCTTTATTTCCCTTAGTTAAGAGAGTATTTGCTTTTAAAAAACTATTGTAGGTTCCTCCATATTTAGAGTTTAAATATTCACTACTCCCAGTTATTGCTATATCTAATAATCCATTTTTTATATTTTCATAGGCCTTACCTATGGTTATTGTTCCTGTAGCACAAGCATAAGCATAACTATTGATATTCTTGTGCATTGAAAACTTTATTCCAACACTTGCAGCAACATTATTTGGCATCGTTTTTGCTACAGTAAATGTATCAAGTTTACCTGAAATACTATTTTGTATATTTCTTAATTCATCATAATTATCAAATAAAGAATGTAATCCTCCTACTCCTGTTCCAAGATATAAACCCAATTTATCATAGTTAATATCATTTATAATATAACTATTCATTCTATTTTTAACTTTAGTACAATTAAAGTTGGCATTATCTAGAGCTTCTTTTACTGATAAAATCATATTAAGATTCGACTCTTCGTATTGCATTAATTCCATAAGTGAAAATCCAAGTTTTTTGTATTCTAGTTTTTCTAGCGGAGAATATAAGAAATCATTTTGGGTATCATTTAAACGCCATAGTTCTGGAATATTTTTTAAAATAGTTTTTCCCTCTATAAGGCTATTCCAAAGAGTATTAATACCAATACCATAGGTACTAATTGCACCCACACCAGTAATTACTACTCTTGGCATGATTTTTCTATATAGTTTACTATTGACTGCACATCAGTAAACCCAGAAATTTCTTCATCTGCAATAGAAATTGAATAAATTTCTTCTAATTCCATGGCAAAACATAGTCCATCAACAGAATCAATATTCAAATCTTCTCGTAAATTTGTATTCAAATCTATTTCATCACTATTTAAACATTCTTTTATTACTGCAACAACATTTTCCTCTATTTTATTATGTGCTTTCATAGATAATTACTCCTTAGTTAAAAATCATATCATAAATTATAATGTTTTACAATTATTTTTCTGGCTATATAATTATTAAATAAATGCCACAAAAGTTCTTCATAATATTTTTTTTTATTAATAAACTTAAGTTTAATTATTAATTAATTAATTAAACTTACTGAAATATAATAATTATATAATATATTAAATTATTATATTCTTAAAGGATAGAAAATGTTCAATAAACCTAACATAATTGTAAGTGTTTCAATACTTAGTATGTTTATTCTCTATATAACTTACAATGGGTATTTTATTAATACCTCAGTAAAAAAAGACATGATACAGAAAAAAGATTTTGAAATTGCAACAAGTATTAATGAACGTAATAATAAAGAAGCTACTATTATTGCTAAACCTAAAAAAATTGAGTATTCAAAAGTTGTATTACCAGATGAAATAAGGTCAATTGAGCATGAGTTGGTTGATATGAAAAATCAACTTGCCCTTGATAAATATAATCTTGACAAAGAAGTAAAGCAATCATTAAAATATAGTAATTTAGATGATGAAATTAAAAAAGCCAAAATTTTAATGGAAGATATGAATGTCAAACTAGACTTATCAAAAAAAGAAATAGGCCAACTTAATAATACCTATACAAGAATTATGCAAGATAAGATAAATACACCTAAATCAAAAGCTATAGAAAATGAGATTCTTAATATAGATAAAACTATATTAAAAATTGAAAAAGATATGAATATATTGACAAATGGAGAATTCTAATGAAAATAATGTATAAAATAATTATTATAAGTATTTTCTTTTCTAATAGTTTATTTGCTTTCTCGCCAAATACAATAAAACTTTTGGACCCTAAAGTTACTATATTTCAAGGTAAAGCAAATTATAATTTTCCAATACTTGCTCCTATGAATATTATGTCTATTAGTCCTATTTTGGGGGTGAATTACACTTCACAAACAAAAAATGATATTTTTGGACTAGATACAAAACTTTCAGGTTTATCTAGTATTAATAGATGTGGGGAGAAGCCACTTTTTACAGATAATGATGCTTTTTGTTATAACGAAGATGTTTTAGTTAAAGTGGAAAATACAGAAAATCAATATGTTTTAATAAAAGATCCTAGTATTAAGTTTATAAAACAAGGTGATAAATATTGGGAAATGCACAAGCCAAATGGTAACATAGTTACATTTGGTAAAGATGATTTAGCTAAAATATTTATTAAATATGAAACATTTTCATATTTTAAAAATAGTTCTGGACATCAAGAAAAATATAAATACACAAATAAAACTGGTACTATTACATGGAATATAAGTGATGAAATAGATAAAAATAATAATACAATTAAATACAACTATAGTAAAATTTCTGATGTCCCTTACATTTCTTCTATCAATTATGCTAATAATAAAATTGATTTCACCTATGAGAATAGAAATGACAGTGCACCTATTAAATTATACTATTCAAAAGGTCTGTTTAGTATATTAAAAACTGATTCAGGTGGAGAATTAAAATATAAATACCCAAACAATGAACTGTTTTTGTATAGAAGATTACAAAGTATAAAAATTACAGAAAATAACGCTTTTTCCCATTCATATAAGTTTTATTATGAATATGGTCAATTAAATTCACAAAATAAAACAAAATCACTTCTAAGTAAAATTTCTTATTGTGACAATAGTAATTTATGCTTAAATCCAATAATATTAAAATATGAAAACTATCTTGATACAACTTCTACTCAAATATTAAATAATGATAATAGTCAATTAAACCAAATCCAATTATTATCCATTGTATCAAATAATTTTGATGTGAAAAAAGAAATTCAATATAAGTTTTTAGACAATAAGGATATTTTAAAAGAAGATAATATATATAATGTAGCTAAATTAAGCATTCAAATGCCTAATTCTTCATATAAAACTATTAGCTATAATTATTTAGACCATAAGTATATTGATAAAAATCATAATTATGCAACAATTACCAAACATGATAGTTTAACTGATATCTTGACAACAACCTCTTATTCTCAAAAAAAAGAATCCTTAAATGAAAAGTTAAGTGAAAATAAACAAATTGGAGATAAGATACTTATTCAAAGTAACTACAAATATAGAATAATTACAGAACCTAATTCAAACATAAAAAGAGCTTTAATAGAAAATGAATCTGTAAAATCTTTTGATTTAAATGGAAAATATATATCTACTGAAAATGTAGCTTATTCGTATGACAAGTTTGATAACATTACTAAAAGAGATACTTCTGTTGAATCAAGTAATTCAAACTATTCACATTTGAATATAACTCAATATTTAAATAATACTAATGAATGGATTATCAACAAACCGATATTAATAACAAATACTACAAAACTAAATTCAAATGAAGAAATTTCTATTACTAATAAATATATATATAATAATAAAGCAATGTTGATAAAAAAGACATTAGCACTTGGGAAACAAGAAGAATTAACAAATTCTTATGAATATAATCAAAAAGGTTTTTTAATAAAAAGCACAATACTAGATAGAACTTCTAGTATTAAATATGATCAATTTAACAGAATAATTAAAAAAGTAAATGCTTTGGGACAAGTAATCTCTTTACAATATGCTCACCCCATCTGTACAACAAATGCCACTTCTATCACAAATATTAATAATCAGACAATATCCTATAAATATGATAATTTGTGTAAAGTAGTAAAAACAATTGAAGAAAATGGAAGAAGTACGGAAACTTTTTATGATAATGAGAGTGATCAAATCAATATTGGTATAGATTACCAAAATATTGGTTTTAATTCTCACGAGGGATTAAATAGCATTTATAGTATAACCGATAGAACAAATACAGGACTATGGAATAAAAAGTACATTAATATGTTTGGTAAAGTCATAAGAAGTGTAAATATTGGATATGATTCAAAAAAAACATATACAGATATTATTTATAATAATAAAAACCTAGTTAAAGCAAAAACTATTCCGTATTTTAAAGGGGGTATAATTGATAATGTAAACTTCATTCAATATGAATACGATGCATTAAATAGATTAATTGTTAAAACGAAACCGTCAAAAAACGGAAAAATGATAACAAGTTTTACATACGATGCATTTACTACAATAATAACAAATCCAAATAAGACAAAAAAAACAATAGTCAAAGATATACTTGGAAATATAATCAAAGTATTAGAAAGTAATAGTATAATCACAAGTACTTATGATTCAAATTCCAATCTTATTCAAACAAATACTAATGGTAAAATTATAAATATAACCTACGATGTACTGGGGAGAAAAACATCTTTGGATGACCCCTCAACCGGTATACTTTTATATGAATATAATATATTTAACAATATTATTAAAATAACTAATAATAATCAAGAATTAACATATATGTCCTATGATAAATTAGGAAGATTAACTCAAAAAAATGATAGTGGACACATAAATACATATGATTATGATACCTCTTCTTTTGGTATAGGAAAATTAGCCTATACATCAAATAATAATGTCAATACTTCTTATAATTATGATAACTTCGGAAGATTATCATCACGTACAAAAATTATTGACAATGAAGAATTTATAACACAATATGCATATAATAGTAATAATGAATTAACCAGAACTATTCATCCAAGTAATATGACTATTAATAAACAATATGACGTAAATGGACTATTAAATAAAATTTCGGTACAAAAAAAAGATATTTGGGATTATGATTATTTAGCTTTGGAAAAGTCATTAGCTGATACAATAAAAAGAATAGGTGATCTACAAAAAGAAGCTGTAGTATATGAATCTAAAGCCAAAGAATACATGAAACAATCAACAATTTTAACATCTAGTGCTAATAAATACCAAAGTATTAGTAAGAACTATGAATCACAAGTTAATAGATTAAGAAGTACGGCAGCAAATGTTCAAAAAGAAGCGAATAATTATCAATATAATGCTACAAAATATAGAAATTTAGCAAATTATTATTTGAAAAAATTTGGTAGTATGGTATTTAAATATCACACTACATCTGGACAAAATTATATTTTTAGCAACACTACATGTAATAAAAGGGGATGGAAGGGAATATGTACTGGATATAAAACTACAAATGTATCTATTCCAACATGGATGGTAGCTAGTCATCAAGTTTTTATACGTGGAGGAAAATGGAGTACAGGATCCACTAAAAAACGTCCTGTAAATAGTGTTATTAATGTAAGTTCTGTATATAATAAATGGGCGAATCATTATCAAAACTTAGCAAATAATAGACGCAGTGTAGCTAAGTCGAATACAAGTCAAGCCAATAGTAAACAAAATACATCAAACTATTACCAATCGCTAGCCACTAAAAATCTAAATGCTGCTAAAAATTATGCAAGAATGGCTAGAGAACAAACTAATGCTATGTCTGGTATTACAAATGAATTGAAAAATCAAATAAAAGCAAGTCAGCAAATACAAGAAGAATTAACCACAAGAATGCAAGATGATTCAGATGTATATATTTATAATGTCACTGGACGTGATTCCTTAAATAGAATACAAGGTCAACTATATGGTAATGGTCTTCTAACACTAAAAACATATAATCCTGCAACAAATAAAATAGAAAGAATTACTACAGGTACAGGTGATAATTATGTAAGAGATATTCAATACACCTATGATGATATGGACAATGTATTATCAAGAATAGATACCTTAAATACTCAAAACGAATCATTTACATATGATGAATTTGATAGATTAAAAACATGGAATAATAATGGAAATATATTAACTTATAATTATGATATATTTGGTAATCAATTAAATAACAGTTATAATAAACAGATGTCTTATAATAATAGAAACCAAATTATATCAAATACTAAAAATAATGATAAAAAGTATAATTATACTTATGATGCTAATGGAAATATTTTAAGTGATGATAAAAAGTCATATACAGATACTTCATTTAATAAAGTACTATCATACACAAAATTATAATAGATATGTGTATGTTTTAAATAACATAGACCCAACAGGATATGGACTTGCAAGTTCAGAAGGCACTGGAAACCCAAATGATACGGGTGGATACGGTGGTGGTTATGGTTCTGGTGGAAATGAAAGTTATAAAGATACCCATGATAGTGGAAGAGATGGTAGTAGTTATTCTGATTACAGAAAGAAAAAAGCAGTAGCTGACAAACAAGCAGTTGAAAGATACAGAGCTAAAGTAAGAGAAAAGAAAAGCAGCTGAGACTAAAAAGAAAGCAATAAGTCTTACTAAAAAAGAAACTACTTCTTGGTTTGGAACTAATGGCATAAGCATGTTGTTGGAAGATATGAAGTTATAGGATTTGAGCCAGGGAAAGGTATCACTGGTATGATTGAAGACTACGCTCTTGCCGGACATACTTTTGGAACAATACATGATGCACTTGTAGATGATGTTACAACAGGCTTTGCTCCTTTGGATGCCGTTACAAATATAGGAACAATGGCACCAGAATATGCAACAGCTTTAATAAGTGAAACTATCAATACTACAGTTGATTTAATTAATACTATATTTGGAACAGATTTTAATTTATCCATTGACCATACTCACCCAAAATAATAAGGAGTAAACATAATGAAATATATTTTTACACTATTAATAAGTTTTTTATTCATATCTTGTGAGGCAAGATTACCAGAA
Organism: Campylobacteraceae bacterium; assembly: GCA_013215915.1. GTDB lineage: Bacteria > Campylobacterota > Campylobacteria > Campylobacterales > Arcobacteraceae > NORP36. Next base: position 10,196 of record JABSON010000047.1, read on the forward strand.
TTAGATGTGAGTAAAGAAAAAAAATATTCAAAAATTATTAATAAAACATTTAAAACAATAAAACCACTTACGATTCATGCAAATTTAGTTGATGATTTTAAATCTAAAGAAGTGAGAACATATGCAATAACGTCGTCGGAATCATCGTATGGAGGAAGATATGTTTTATGGGCTAAAGAATTACCTATAAATACATTATTTAAAACTAAACAAGTTCTTCAGTGGAATAGTATTTTATCTAATGATTTTAAGATAGTTATAAATATAGAAAAAGGTAATTTTGAATATGCTCCGTTACCAATCTTAATTGATTCAGGATTAACACTTGAACCAAAAAACAACGAATACCTACTTATGAATCCAGAATATTTTGAAGAAGTGGAATAGTCTATGATAGAAAATTATATTTAATTTTCTATCATTACTTATAATCAAATAAATAAGACCTATAATAAACAAAATTTAGGTAATCATAAAACAAAATTATATCAAAGATTAAAACTGAAAATAAGTATTATAATTATGTTTGTGATTCAAATGGAAATATTTTAAGTGATGATCAAAAGTCATATACATATACTTCACCTAATAAAGTATTATCAATCACAAAAGATAATATTGTTACAACTTTTAAATATGATACTTTTAATAAACTTTTATCAAAAATAAAAGGCACTAGTACAACCTACTATAATAAATGCTATAGCTTCTCAAAAAAGAGAAATGAAACATAATATTTATTCTGATGAAGGGATAGTATCTGTATATATAAAAACACTAACTAGATGACAAACAAGCAGTTGAAAGATACAGAGCTAAAGTAAGAGAAGAGAAAAGCAGCTGAGACTAAAAAGAAAGCAATAAGTCTTGCTAACGTAGAAATTAATGGTGGTTTCTTTGCTTCAATACATATAGTATTTATAGGAATTACAGTTAGGACTACTTATGATCCAATAAATCAAACAAATTCCGTAGGATTTACAATAAGACTCGGGCCAGGTTTATATATAGGAAGAGGAGTTGAAATTTCAGGCTCTAAAAAAGTTGCAAGTAGTTTATCTACTGTTAATTCTAATTCTGTATCTGTTGGAGATGGAGAAGCTGGACTTGTAGGCGCAGCTTCTGGAAGTTATGATCCAGGAAATGGAACAATAGCTATTGATTTTAATTTTAAAATTAGGGACTAATTATGAAAAATTTACACCCTAGACATTATTTTTATTTCCTAATTATAATTGCAATTATTATGTTTTTACCTTCATTCTTACGACCACTAGTTGAAATGGGAATGATAAAAGAAGAAGATTTTAATTATTATAAGATTTTGATAATTAATGTTATACTGCCACTCAGTATGATAATTGCGACATGCTTGAATGTTGAAATAGATATCGTAGAAAATAAAAATAAAACTAAAAGACTTGATTATAAATTTAGTTATTTTGTTTTTATTCCTTCTATAATTATTATTTTCTTGTACGCATATTCTAAATTGAATTTTTAATTCTGTAAATAAAAAGCAAATATTTTATAAATTTTTTGCTTTATTTACTATATATGAGGTATATTAATGATTAAAAAAATATTAAAAGTAATAGGTTCTTTTTTATTGGTAACAATTCTAGTTATCAGTAGTATCTATATTTGGATTTTGTTCGAAAAGGAAAAACAAGAAGCTTTAGCAAAACCATATTTGAATAAAAGTATGATAATTTTTTCAAAATGGGACTTTAATAATATGAAAGTACTGTTATCACCGTCCACACTTAAAAATTTTGAAACTAAAAAGGGGCGCAAAGTATATAAAATGTTCTCTAGACTAGGCAATCTTGAAAAAATTGATAATATTAATTTTATTTCTTCAACAATAGATTTGAACAATAAGTATATAACATTTTCAATATTAGGGCATTTTGAAAATGATTATGCCCTAATTAAAATTGTACTAATTGAAAGTAATGATTCTTATTTAATAAACTATATACAAATAACTTCTGATATTTTTATAAGATAATAAAAATACCGGTGACAATATATAAAACTATTGAAGTGATAGATAATTATCTAAATAGTGTTAATACATAGTGCAACCAAGCATCTTAGCTCTTTAAATATTTTTTTAACATGAAGATTATAAATGGTGCTAGTCTCCATTTTCAATGAAATGAGTTTTGAAGTAAAAAAAACTTTTAGCTTCTATTTATACTCACAAAAGTATTTTATTCTTTGTAATTTTAGGTTTTTTACTTATGATTGTAGGATTTTATATATCTCCATATTTATTTTCAATACTTGGTACAAAAGATTCTTACTTACAAGATTCTAATGATTATATATCTGTAATTTTATATAGAACTATATTTTTTATGATAAATATTTCTCTAAATACTATTTTAGTATCAAGGGGTGATACAAAATCTTATAGGAACTTTCTTATTATAGGTTTTTATTTATTCCAGCAATTGGAATTAAAGGTTTAGGACTTGATACTGTATCAATTCAAGTATTTGATAATATATATTTATGGACTTTTCAACTCTATCTTTTAAGTTATATCATTCTTGTTTCTTATTAAATAAGTTACAAAACTCCCAAGCAGCATAGTGAGGGGGATTTTGAAATTTCCTTTTCACATAAAAATAATAAAAGGAGTTAAAATGAAAATAATATTAAAAGAGATAAGAGGTATTGCGCCCATTCAACTTAGAAGTGCAACACTAATCCTCAAATTATGCTGATAATTTCCTTTGTAAAATATTAAAAAATATCTCATTTGGAGTTTTATACTCAAGAACTTTACGTGGTCTATTATTTAAACGATTTTTAATATGTACTATTTCAGTTCTAGATATTCTATCAAACTCACTTTTCTTAGGTATATATTCTCTTATTAATTCATTTGTATGTTCGTTTAATCCTCTTTGCCAAGAGGCATAAGGATCACAGAAATAGAACTTTATATTTAGTTCTTTTGCTATTTCTTCATGATATGAGAATTCTTTTCCATTGTCTGTTGTTATTGTATGTATAAGGCTTTTGATTGGTCTTAACATCTCTATTATGGCTTGAGTTACACCGTGAGCATATTTAGAATCTACTTTTTTAATAAGTGTAAACTTACTATTTCTATCAACTAAAGTTACTAAGGCACCTTTATAATTCTTACCAATAACAGTATCAACTTCAAAGTCTCCAAATCTAACTTTTCTATTAACTAGAACTGAACGTTGGGATATATTAACTCTATTTCTAATTTGTCCTCTTGTTCTATAAAGTTCAGATCTATTTTTATACTTTTTGTTTTGATGCCTAAGCCATTTGAAGAGTTTACCTCCATTCCTTTGGTTCTTATATATGTACCTGTATATAGTTTCATGAGATATATTAGCTATCTTGTCTTTTTTAAGTTTTCCTGCTATTTGCTCAGGAGACCAATTCTCTCTAAGTTTTTTACCAATGAGTAACTTTATTTTATTGTTAAGCTTTTTATTCGTTCTCTTCTTTATATCTCTTGATGCTGCTTGTATCTCAGCATACTCAGGACTGTAATAACCATCACTGCTGTTTCTTTTTATTTCTCTGGAAATTGTAGACTTGTTAAAATCTAATACTCTAGCTATTTTACTTATAGAATAATTCTCTTCTTTATAAGCAAAGATTTGATACCTTAAACCTAAGGTTAATTGTTTATACTTTTTCATTAAATGCTCCATTTATCTTGCCGGATAATAAGCTTTAATTGTATATCAACTAACCTTACTATCTTGACTTTATAAACGTTGCTCTTCTAATGTGAATCTACATTGTAATATAAATTTTGTGTAGTTGTAATCAGGAGAGTGTAAACTCAACTGTATAAACCCAGCATGATACAGGTGGGTACGGTGGTTATGTTCTAGTTAGACTGCAAGTTATAAAGATACCAATGATAGTGAAAGCGATGGAACTAGTTATGCTGATTACAGAAAGAAAAAGCAGTAGCTGACAAACGAGCAGTTGAAAGATACAGAGCTAAAGTAAGAGAAGAGAAAAGAAGCGGAAATTAAAAGAAAAGCAGCTGAGACTAAAAAGAAAGCAATAAATCTTGTTAAAAAAGAAATTGCATATTTGGAGTTAGACCACTAGTAGGAATGCCATATGTTATTGAAAAAAAAGGCTCATATGCAGATATAAACAATTATGTTGTTGGTCATGATGAATTTGGCATGGTAGATAAGAATGAGAATATAAAAGAATATTCTCAACTTGAATCTTATAATGGTAAACTATGAAAGAAGCAGTGAAAATGTTGGAAAATGGAATGCAAATGCTTAGAGTATAACCACAAATAATTGCCAAGATTATGTAGATACAGTAAGAAAAGAATATTATAGATTAGGAGGTAATTAATGAAAATATTTATTGGAATTTTAATTATATTAGCAGTTTATTTATATAATAATGCAACTGCTAATTATATTTTTAATATATTTTATTATCAAAACTATTCTAATATAGAATCAATAGTAAAAAAAGACATAAATACTTTAACAGATATA
>JABSON010000048.1 GCA_013215915.1 Campylobacteraceae bacterium
CTGCTTTTCCTACATTTGAAGAACTATTAAAAGAAAAATGAGAAAACTTGTGATTAAAGCTTATCTTCTCTTAATATCTAAATTTAAATATCTAGCTCTAATATATACTTTTTTTTATATCCATAAATGCAATAAATATTAAAAAATATAATTTCATGTTCTTATTCTTTGTGAATACTTAATAATATAGCTTAGTTTGTACTTAAGAGATAGCTTATGGGATTTTAGATATTATTGTAAGAATTATGTGCATTATATTTAGTTATAGTTGATTAATTTACTTAAGATTATTTTGAAGGATTTATATGAGTCATATGGATTTTACGCATCCGTATTTTGGTGTTTTTGTGATGTTTGTATTAACATTTACTGCTTTTATTGCAACACTATTTTTAGCTAGATTAATTTCTAGGAAAATAGCACGATTAAATACTGAAAAACTAAAAACCACTTTATACGAGTGTGGACCAGAAGCTACTAAACAAGCAAATAGTATATCTATACAATTTTATTTAATGGCTTTATTATTTATACTTTTTGATATTGAAATTATATTTATGTTTCCTTGGGCTGTAAACTTTAAAGTTTTAGGCTGGTTTGGTTTTGTGGAAATGATTTTATTTATATTAGTACTTACAATTGGATTTGTATATGCATGGAAAAAAGGAGCTTTAGAATGGCACAGCATAAAGTAAACTATTTTCAAGAAGGTGGTCTTCCTATAGCTTTAACAACAGTTGATAAAATAGTTAACTGGGGAAGATCAAACTCTTTATGGCCTTTAACATATGGATTAGCTTGTTGCGCAATTGAAATGATGGCAACAGGAGCTTCAAGATATGATTTTGATAGATTTGGAACAATATTTAGAGCATCTCCAAGACAGGCAGATGTATTAATTATTGCAGGAACTTTAAGTAAAAAACATGCAGAGTTTATGAGAAGATTATATGATCAAATGCCTGATCCTAAATGGGTTATATCTATGGGATCATGTGCTAATACTGGTGGTATGTTTAATACTTATGCCACTGTTCAAGGTGCTGATAGAATTATTCCTGTAGATATTTATCTTCCTGGATGCGCGCCTCGTCCTGAGACTTTACAGTATGCTTTAATGATGTTACAGAAAAAAATACGAAGAGAAAGTATATTTAGATCTGTTAAACAAAAAAGGTTAGTTTAGTGAGAAAGTATAAAAATAAAGATGATGTTCAAAAAAAATCATATTTTACAGATAGATTTTTTGTAGCACCTATTATTCCTAGATTAAAAGTTTCTAATGATGAAATTTTTGCTAAAGACCTAGAATTATTAGAATCAAAATTTGATATCAAAGAATCTTATTTAGAAGCAGGGCACTTTGTATTTTATATAAATGCTCACGACAATGTATCTGTTCTTAAAACTCTAAGAGATGATTTAGAATATGATATGTTAATGGAATTATCAGCAATTGATTACATTAAAGAGCGATCAGGTTTTGAGATATTTTATGAAATGCTTTCAATGTCTAAGCGAAAAAGAATTAGAGTTAAGTGTTTTATAAAACAAAAAGAAGAACTAAATTCTGTAATAGATATTTTTAAAATGGCTTCTTGGTCTGAGAGAGAAATGTATGATATGTATGGTGTAATAATCATAAATCATCCCTGTATGAAGAGGATTTTAATGCCAGATGATTGGTATGATTATCCTCTTAAAAAGACTTATCCACTTCAAGGTGATGAAGCAGCTTCTTGGTATGAAGTTGACAAAATCTTTGGTAAAGAAGCACGAGAAGAAATAGGTCGTGAGCAAAGAGACCCAGCATCTATTGATAGATATGATACAAGCCGCTTCTCAAGATTAGGACATGAAGTTCCTAAAGATGTGGAAATATCAAAAGACAATGAAAAAGAAACAAGTATTTCATATATGGAAGATGATAAACCATTATTTATTAAAAAATTTGACCCTAAAAAAGTCAAAGAAGTAAAAAGAAGATAAAAATATGCAAACAGCAAATAGATTAAAACCTTTTTTTGAGAATATTAACTTCGAGCGTGAAGATAATACTATGATAGTAAACTTTGGCCCTCAACATCCATCTGCTCACGGGCAAATGCGTTTAGTTTTAGAGCTTAAAGGTGAAGAAATAGTAAAAGCAACAGCGGGTATTGGTTATTTACATAGAGGTATGGAAAAAATGGCTGAGAATATGATTTATAATGAATTCTTACCAACAACTGATAGAATGGATTATATAGCAGCTACTTCTAATAACTACGGTTATGCAATTGCAGTTGAAAAACTATTAGATATTAAAGTGCCACGTCGTGCAGAAGTAATACGAACTATGTTACTTGAATTAAATAGAATTATGTCACATCTATTTTGGTTAGCAACTCACGCACTTGATGTAGGAGCTATGTCAGTCTTTTTATATGCTTTTAGAGAACGTGAATATGTAATGGATTTAATAGAAGATTACTGTGGAGCAAGACTTACACATTCAGCCGTTAGAATAGGTGGAGTTCCTTTAGACTTACCCGCTTCTTGGACTAATGATTTATCATCATTCCTTGTAATTTTAGAAGAAGAGATAGTTAAATATGAAAAACTTTTAAGTGAAAATAGAATCTGGAGAATGAGACTTGAAAAAGTTGGAATCATAGATGCAGATCTTGCAAAACAATGGGCTTGTTCTGGTGTAGTTCTTCGAGGTGCCGGTATTAAATGGGATTTAAGAAGAGAAATGCCTTATGGTTTATATCCTGAGTTAGATTTTGATATTCCAATTGCACAAACAAACGATTGTTATGGTAGATATAAAATCTATATGCAAGAGATGAAAGAAAGCTCAAAAATTTTAAAACAATTAATTCCTATGTATAAAGATACTAGTACAGATTTAATGGCTCATGCACCTGAGTATATCTCAGCTCCAAAAGAGCAAATAATGACTCAAAATTATTCTTTAATGCAACATTTTGTATTAGTTACTCAAGGTATGAGACCACCTAAGGGTGAAGTATATGTAGCAACGGAGAGTCCAAAAGGCGAGTTAGGATATATGATTGTAAGTGATGGATCTCCTTATGCTTATAAACTAAAACTACGTGCTCCATCTTTTTTCCATACTGGAATTTTAGAAGATATTTTACCAGGTCACCAATTAGCTGATGTTGTTACTATTATTGGTAATTTAAACTTAGTTTTTGGCGAAATAGATAGGTAAAGGATTAATATGAAAAGATATGATTTAAGACCATTAAAAGATAATTTTTATGATTCTATGTTAGAAAAATTAGATAAAGAAACTTCTTACGATGAAGTAGTAATATTTATGTTTGAGATTGGTGATTTTACACCTATACAAAAATCAGCTGATTTAGTACATGAGCTAGGTTACACTTTAATGAATTCAATTAAATTTAATGAAGTTGACTGGACTCTAGTTGTTAAAAAAACTAAAATTAAAGAACTTCAAGAAAGAGAAGAATGTACAATCATGAAGATTGATGAAGAAGTTTCAGAAGAGATTTTAAAAAAAATCTATAATAATTTAAAAACTATTAAACAAAATAAACTTGAACAAAAAGAGGAAATATAAATGACAAAAGAACTTATCTCAAAAAGTGATTATATTATATCAATTGGGGCTTTTATTACTTTAGATAAAAAAGAAATAAATGACTGTTTAATGCAAGCAATCTCAAAAAACAATGCAGAGTTTATTTATATGCATCCAATTGATTGTGCATCACTAAAAATGTTTTATACTCAATTTGTAAAATATGAAGTAGGTAGTGAAGAAGGTATTATTTCTTTATTAGCACAAGCTTTTATTAAAAATTCTAATGATAATGTTCAAGCTTATTTAGATGACTTAGATTTAGGTTATATTTCTGCTGAGAGTTCTGCTGGAGAAGAAGAGTTTGAAGAAGCATATGAGAGAAGTGAAAATAAAAAGAATAAAATTCTATTAATTGGTAATGATATTTTAGCTCACGATAGAGTTGAAAACATTATTAAACTATTATCTTTAATTAATAAATATACTGATCTTACATGTATATGCCTAGACTCTTTTTTACAAGAACAAATAGACGCTTGTGATGACGAAAATCTAGAAGAAATAGAAGATATCAAATCATATAATGGAACAGTTTTATATAGATATGAAGATAAAAACTCATCTGATGTTTTATTAGGTAGTGAATCATTTGCTCGTATTGCAAAAATAGCTGATAATGATGAGATTATTTTAAATACTGGATCTTTAGAAATTAATGTTAAATTCAAATTAGATAAATCTTTACAAGGTGCTATTGGTCTTTTAGCTTGTAATGATAAAGAAGTATTTGCATCATACAAATATAAACAGATCAAAGTACAAAAGGTTTAGTATATGAGTGAATTAGTAAACCTAAATATTAATGGTAAAAGCATACAAGCAAAAGAAGGAGATAGTCTTTTAAATGTAGCTAGAGCTAATGATATCTTTATTCCAGCCTTATGTTATTTATCAAGATGTTCACCTACACTTGCATGTAGATTATGTTTAGTAGAAGCTGATGGGAAACAAGTATATTCTTGTAATGCTAAAGTTAAAAAAGATATGCAAGTAAATACATCAACTGCTAATATTGAAAAAGAACGAAGAGCCATTATGGAAGTGTATGATGTAAATCATCCTTTACAATGTGGTGTTTGTGATCAAAGTGGTGAGTGCGAATTACAAAATTATTCTTTATATATGAAAATAGATAAACAGCATTATGCAATTAAAGATGTTCCCCGACCTACACAACATTGGGGAGTTATGAATTATGACCCAGGTTTATGTATTGTTTGTGAAAAATGTGTAACAGTTTGTAAAGATATGATTGGTTCATCTGCTTTATCTACAGTTAAAAGAGGCGCAGATCCAATTATAAAAGATTTTAAAGAAACTATGCCAAAAGATGCATATTCTATGTGGAATAAACTAAATAAATCTTTAATTGGATTTAATGCTGATGCCTGTACTGATTGTGGTGAATGTATTTCTGTTTGTCCTGTTGGAGCTTTAGTATCTCACGATTTTCAATATAAATCAAATTCTTGGGAACTAACTAGAATTCCTGCTTCTAATCCACACTCAAGTGATTGTGCTTTAATGTATTATGAAACAAAACATGAATCAATTGAAAATCATAAAGTTAATAAAATATATAGAGTTACAAATGATCACCATTATTCAACTCTAAATGGAGCAGCTAGATTTGCTTATGATTTTGAGAATAAAATAGATTCAAAAGATGAAATAGCATTTGAAAAAGCAATAACTGCATTTAAAAAAGCTGATACTATTAAATTTAATTCATTTATTACAAATGAAGAAGCTTTAATTTTACAAAAAATCAAAGAAAAAACTGGTGTAAAACTAGTTAATAATGATGCATTTTTATATAAAAAATTCCTAGAGTCTTATTCTCAAATTTCTAAGAAGTCTTTGTATGATATTACTTTAGATGATATACATGAGAGTAATTTTGTAATCTCACTTGGATCATTTTTAAAAACAGATTTACCTCATGCTAGATATGCTTTAAATAATGCAGTGGTTACTAATAAAGGTGCTTCATTATATTTCCATTGCGTGAAAGACCCTATTATTGAAAGCATTGGTAAAAAAGGTAAAACAACTCAGACTATTTATCACAAGCCTTTAAAAGAAGAGTTTGTTTTATACTTTTTATTAGAGCTATTTGCAAAAGACTTACCAGTATATTTACAGACTCATATAGATTCTTTTAAAGAAACTAGAACTAAGACAGTTGTAGAGAGTAAAAAAGAAAAAGTAATTGAGAAAACTATTGATCCTGAAACTGGTGAAGAAAAAGAAACATCTAAAATCATTACTGTTAAAACTAGTAATGAAGTAGAATATACTTATTCACTATTGTTAGATGAAATTAATGCAGATGAAAAAGTATTAGAAACAATTGAAGCTATGCTTGCTAAAAAAGACAAGTTTACTATTATTGTAGGTGAAGATTTTATATCTCATCCTAATGCTTTACTTTTAGCCAAACTTCTAGCTACGCTAGAAAAACATAGTGAATTTAATATTTTAATCATTCCTACTTCAACTAATACTTTAGGTGTATCTTTAATTTGTGATCTTGATGAAAAAGAAGAAGGTTATGTTGTATCTTATAATGAAGCATCAGACTTCCAATTATCTGCTTTAGGTGATGGTGATTTAGATATGCCAGCTTTAAATCAGCAAGAAGGAACATTTACTAATATTAACAAACGAGTAGTTCCTACTAATGCTGCTTTAGAATATTCAGGGTATGTATTAAACGATATAGCTAATGTAATTTTAGAAGATGAGGTAGAACATACAATAGAGTATACAAAATATCTTCCTATTAATAAATCTTACCAAAGTATAGAGTTTGATGATTTAGAAAACTATTTCTCAAATGATTATAAAGAGAATAGAGGATATGTACTTAATTCTTTTGACGTAAATGAAGACTTAGAGATTAATTTATCTCAATCTTTTTCATTGAACAAAAAAGAGAATGAAGTAATTATATATAGAGCTAATCCTATGAATCAGTTTAATGAATTCACAGCAAAAGCTCACCAGAATAAAGAAAATGAACAATCAGGTGTATTTGCATCGGCTGCTTTCTTAAAAGCAAATGATTTAGAGAATGAAGATAATATTATTATAGAAGCAAATAATATTAAAATTGAGACTAAAATATTCTTAGATAATCAAATAGATGGTGAGATAGTATATGTATCTACATTCGATAAAGATTTAAATACAAAAGCTTTATTTTCTACGTATAGATATAATACAGCTCAAATTATAAAGGTTTAAAATGGAAAGTTCATTTATTATTGAAACTCTTATAAAATGTATAATAGTTTTATTAGTATTTTCAGCCTTAGCTGGTTTTACTACTTATATTGAAAGAAAAGTACTAGCTTTTATGCAAAGAAGATTAGGGCCTATGAATGTAGGACCTTTTGGATTATTACAAGTAGTAGCTGATGGTATTAAACTTTTCACAAAAGAAGATTTTATTCCTGCTAATGCAAACAAAACTATTTTTATGATAGCTCCAATTATTACAGCTGCTACTGCTTTCATTGCAATGAGCGCGATTCCATTCTTTCCAGAGTTCGAACTGTTTGGATATATAGTAAGACCAATAATAGCTGATATTAATGTAGGTATTTTATTTGTAATGGGTGTTGCTTCTGTTGGTTTATATGGGCCACTTTTAGCAGGTATGAGTTCTGCTAATAAATGGGGATTATTAGGAGGAGCACGTACAGCCATACAACTTCTATCATATGAAGTAGTATCAGGACTTGCACTTCTAGCTCCTATTATGATGGTAGGTTCTTTATCGTTAATTGATATTAATGAATATCAAGCGGGTGGGATTTTATCTTGGTTAATGTTTTCACAACCCCTAGCTTTTATTCTTTTTGTAATAGCAGGATTTGCAGAAACAAATAGAACACCTTTTGATTTACTTGAACATGAAGCTGAATTAGTTGCAGGTTATGCAACTGAGTACTCAGGTATGAGATGGGGAATGTTCTTTATTGGTGAATATGCAAACCTTTTCACTATTTGTTTTTTAATAGCTTTAATGTTCTTAGGTGGTTTTAATGACATGGCGTTTATTCCTGGTGGAATTGCTATAGTATTAAAAGTAATGTTTTTAATTTTCTTCTTTTTGTGGACAAGAGCTTCTTGGCCTCATATTAGACCTGATCAATTAATGTGGTTATGTTGGAAAGTTTTAATGCCTTTATCAGTACTTAATATATTAATTACTGGTTTTGTAATGATGTTTTAGGAGATGATAAAATGGATTTAAAAGATTTTAAAGATAGAAATGTAGGAGTTGGTTCTTATATTAATATGCAAGAGAATAATTATCCAAAAACTACTTGGAGTAAATTTAAACAAGTAGTTAGACGATCAATTAAAGGCGAGTTATTAGGTGGACTTAAAGTTACATTTATAATGATGAAAGAAGCTTTATTTAACGATAAAATGCATACAGTATCTTATCCTAGTGAAAGATTACCAATAGGCCCACGATATAGAGCAATGCACAAACTTCTTACACTGTTAGAATCAGGTGAGAATAGATGTATTGGTTGTGGTTTATGTGAAAAAATATGTATAGCTGATTGTATTAGAATGGATACAAAAATTGATAAAGATTCTAGAAAAGAAGTTCTAGAATATACAATTAATTTTGGAAGATGTATATTTTGTGGTTACTGTGCTGAGGTTTGCCCAGAACTTGCAATTGTTCATGGTGGTAGGTTTGAGAATGCAAGTGAACAAAGAGCTGGTTTTGCTACAAAAGATGATTTATTAACACCTCTTGATAAACTATTTGAGCAAAAAGAGTATCCAGGTTTTGGAGCAGTATCAAATGATGCTTCTAAAAGAATTAAAAAAACACCTTTAGAATATTAGGATTATATATGTACGAACTTATAGCTTTTTATCTTTTTTCATTTTTAACAATTGTTATGTTTAGCATAACAGTATCTACTTCAAATGTATTATATGCTTTATCTTCATTAGCTGCTGGAATGATATTTATATCTGGTTTCTTTTTTATTCTAGATGCTGATTTTTTAGGTGTTGTTCAAATAGTAGTTTATACAGGTGCAGTTATGGCACTTTATGCTTTTGGAATGATGTTTTTTGATTCACTAAGTGAAGTAGAAGAAAAAATTAAAAACCCAAAACTATTTTTTGGACTTGCAGGTTTAATAGCTTTTGTAATTGTAATTATATTTGCAGCACCTTTAGTTGATTTAAATACTGAAGCTTTATATCCAGTAACAAAAGGTCTTGGTAATACTCAAGACATTGGACTTGTTATATTTACAAAATATCTTTTAGCATTTGAACTAGCAGCTATTATGCTTTTAGTTGCAATGATTGGTGGAATTATTTTAGCTGGTAAAAAAATGGATGTTTCATATTCCCAAATGAGCGAAGAAGAAATAATTATTTATGAAAAGAGTTTAAAAAACTCTAATAAAAGGAAACAAATATGAGTTTGAATGCATATCTCATGTTATCTGGCATACTATTTTGTATAGGATTAGCCGGTGTTATTAGAAGAAAAAATATACTTATGATATTTTTTGCAACTGAAATTATGTTAAATGCTGTGAATATTGGATTTGTAGCAATATCTAAATTTTATGGTGATTTAACAGGTCAGGCTTTTTCATTTTTTATAATTGCAATTGCCGCTTCTGAAGTAGCTATTGGATTAGGTTTATTAATTTTATGGTTTAAAAAGAAAAACTCAATAGATTCAGATTCTCTGAATAAACTAAAAGGTTAAGAATGGAATTTTATTTATATCTAGCATTATTTTCACCCCTTTTAGGATCTTTAGTAGCAGGACTTTTTGCCCAGCAGAAAAAAACATTATTTACAGGTCTGTTTACTTCTTTTATGCTTCTTATTTCAATGTTGTCTTCTTTATATTTATTATATTCAGTATGGAGTTCTGGGTATTCAGTAAGTATAAAAATATCTGATTGGATAAATGTAGGTAATCTTAATTTATCTTTTTCTTTTATAGCTGATGAAATATCTACTGTTATGATAGCAGTGGTTACTATTGTATCTACTATGGTTCATATTCACTCTATTGGATATATGGAAGATGAAAAAGCTTTTAATAGATATTTTGCATATCTAAGTGCTTTTGTATTCTCAATGATGATTTTAGTTTTAAGTGATAACTTTGTAGGTTTATTTATAGGCTGGGAAGGTGTAGGTTTATGTTCTTGGCTACTAATTGGTTTTTGGTATCATAAAAACTCTGCTTCTTGGGCAGCTAATGAAGCATTTATTATGAATAGAGTTGCCGATTTAGGAATGTTAATTGGAATATTTTTAATTTACTGGAATATAGGAAGCTTAGAATACAAGATAGTATTTGAAGATATATCTTTATTAGATAATAATACAGTTTCTTTAATAGCTATATTTTTATTCATAGGAGCTATGGGAAAATCAGCACAATTTCCTTTTCATACGTGGTTAGCAGATGCAATGGAAGGACCAACTCCTGTTTCTGCATTAATACATGCAGCAACAATGGTTACTGCTGGTGTTTATTTACTAGTTAGAGCAAATGAGATTTATGTTTTAGTTCCTCATATTGGATATTCAATTGCTTGTTTAGGTGCATTTGTTGCAATATTTGCAGCTTCAATGGCTCTAGTTCATAATGATATGAAAAAGATTATTGCTTATTCAACTCTTTCACAATTAGGTTATATGTTTGTAGCTGCTGGACTTGGTGCTTATTGGGTAGCATTATTCCATTTATTTACTCATGCATTCTTTAAATCAGTACTGTTCTTAGGTGCTGGAAATGTTATGAATGCTATGCATCATGAATTAGATATTAGAAAAATGGGTGGACTTCATAATAAAATGAAAAAAACATCTATTATTATGATTATTGCTTCATTTGCTCTAGCTGGAATTTTTCCACTTGCAGGTTTTTTCTCAAAAGATAAAATCTTAGAAGCTGCATTTAATGCTGATGCAATATTTTTATGGACAGTATTGTGGATAACTGCTGGATTAACTGCTTTTTATTCATTTAGATTAGTATTTAAAATCTTTTTTGGAACTGCTAATTATGATGAAGCGAAACTTGAAGTTAACGAGAGTCACAATTATGTGATTGGGGCTATGATTCCTTTAGTAATTTTAGCTGTGTCTGCTGGTTGGTTAGAACATTCTTTTGTAGAATATACTACTACTTTACTTCCATCTTGGGAAGCTAAGAATATATCTCATTCAACAGCATTTATTTTAATTCTAGTAACTTCTGCAATTGCTGTATTTGGAATCTTTTTTGCATATTTAAAATATATTAAAAATATGAATATATTTAATCTTAGCAAAGACTCTTTTATATTTAAAGTTTTGCAAAATCAATATTATATTCCAAATCTTTATCAAATCTTTTCAAATATATATTTAAAAACTTCAACGTTTTTATGGAAAGTTATTGATATGAAAATTATAGATGCATTAGTTGATTCTATTGCACATACAGCTTTAGGAACTTCAAAAGAGTTGTCTCTTGCTCATAATGGTTCTTTATCTACGAGTTTAAGAATCATGACCCTTGGTATTTTATTCTTTATAATTATAGCAAGTATTATTTATTACCTAGGATTTATTTAATGGAATATATTTTATCAATATTAATCTTTTTTCCAGCCCTTGCAGCACTAGCTGCTGTTTTTGTGAAGTCTAAAACTATTAAAGTATATGCTTTAATTATTACATTTATAGAGTTTGTTTTATCATTAATAGTTTATTCTTTATTTGATATTCATAATCCTGATTTTCAGATGATGAATACATTCTCATTAATTCCTTCATATGGAATTTCAT
Organism: Campylobacteraceae bacterium; assembly: GCA_013215915.1. Lineage (GTDB taxonomy): Bacteria > Campylobacterota > Campylobacteria > Campylobacterales > Arcobacteraceae > NORP36. Next base: position 11,471 of record JABSON010000048.1, read on the forward strand.
ATTTAGTTGGAATTGATGGAATATCTCTGTTTTTAGTAATTATGACTACGTTTATGACTTTTATTTCTCTCTTAGCTTTAAATGAGAAAAAAGATATTAAAAAACTAATTATTACTGTTTTAATTTTAGAGATGACAATGATTGGTGTGTTTTTAGCACTTGATGCAATTATCTTTTATCTATTTTGGGAACTATCACTTGTACCTATGTTATATATAATTGGAGCTTGGGGTGGTAAAATGAGAATTTATGCATCTGTTAAGTTCTTTATTTATACATTTACTGGTTCTATGATTATGTTGGTAGCTATGTTATATTTAGGATATATTTATTTCCAAACAACAGGTGTTTGGTCATTTGATATAACACAATGGAATTTATTAATATTACCATTTGATTTACAATTATGGTTATTTATAGGATTCTTTGCAGGATTTGCTGTAAAAGTACCTATGTTTCCTTTTCATACTTGGTTACCTTATGCTCACGGACAAGCACCAACAATTGGTTCTGTTTTATTAGCAGCTGTTTTACTTAAAATGGGAACTTATGGTTTTATTAGATTTTCCCTTCCACTTTTCCCTGATGCTAGTGTTTATTTTATAATTCCTATGGCTATCTTAGCTTTAATATCTATTGTTTATACAGCAATGATAGCTTATGCTCAAGAAGATATAAAACAAGTGATAGCTTATTCATCTGTATCACATATGGGTGTTATTATTTTAGGAATATTTGCTATGAATACAGAAGGTATTTCTGGATCTATATTTTTAATGATATCTCACGGAATAGTATCAGGAGCTTTATTCTTACTTGTAGGTGTAATTTATGAAAGACGTCATACAAAAGAAATAGCAGCATTTGGAGGACTTGCAAAAGTTATGCCAAATTATGCACTTATATTTGCTTTAATGTTAATGGCAAGTATTGGACTTCCTTTAACAATTGGTTTTGTGGGAGAGTTTTTGTCTTTATTAGGATTCTTTAAAGTATCTCCTATTTTAACTGGTATTGCAGGTCTAACAATTATACTTGGGGCTATTTATATGTTAGTTATGTATAAAAGAGTATTTTTTGGAGAATGCGATAAAGAAGAGAATGAGTCTTTGAAAGATTTAAATTCTAGAGAACTTGTTGCACTACTTCCTTTATGTGCTTTAGTAATTATTTTAGGAATTTATCCAAAAGTAATATTAGAACCTGTTAATGTATCTGTTAATAATTTAATTGATGTTATGAAAATAAAATCTGTAAAAAGTGAAACTAGAGATAAAATTATATCTTTTAATACAGTGAAAGAGAGTAAATAAATGATAGGCGAAATTCAAACAATAAACATTGATTTTTTATCTTTAAATCTTTCTTCAATTGCTCCAATGGCTATTGCTGTTATTGGTGCTTTATTTATAATTTGTTTAGATCTGTTTTCTAAAAAATATGATAAATCTTTATATGTAATATTAACAGTTTTATTTTTATTAATTGATTTATTTGCTGTATTAGGATTTGATGGAAATGCTAGGGGAATGTTTGATTTAGTTTTAATAGATGGAATTGCAATATTAGCTCAAATTATGATAATAATATCAGCTATATTTTTTATTCTTTTATCTTTAAATAAACTAAGATTTCATGAATTAGAATACCCTGAGTACTTTGCACTTTATTTATTTATGATTGCAGGATTCCAGTTTATGGTAAGTTCAGATTCATTGATTCTAATCTTTTTAGGACTTGAGACTGCTTCTATGTCTTTATATACTTTAATTGCTATGCATAATAAAAAGTCTTCAATAGAAGCTGCTATTAAATACTTTACTCAAGGGGCACTAGCAACTGCATTTTTTGCATTTGCATCTATGATATTTTATGCTCTAAGTGGAAGTGTTGAAATTGATCAAATTGTTGATGCAATAGTCGCTAATGATTTTGCAAATTATCCATTTATTTTATTAGGACTTGTATTTATGTTAGGAGCGTTAGCTTTTAAACTATCACTTGTTCCTTTTCACTTTTGGGTACCAGATGTATATGAAGGAGCTAGTACTTCTTTAGCTGGGTTTATATCAATTGTTCCAAAAATTGCTGCTTTTGTAGTAACTATTAGATTCTTTGAGATATTTTTAGCATCTAGGGAACCTTTTTTAGAAAGCATATTATATATTATTGTAGTTCTAAGTATTACTATTCCTAATCTTTTAGCTTTAATTCAAAAAGATTTATTAAGAATGTTAGCTTATTCATCTATTTCTTCGGCAGGTTTTGCGACAGCAGCTATTTTAATAGGAACACAACAAGCTACTACTGGATTATTTTTATATTGGATTTTATTTTTTATAGTTAACTTAGGAGCTTTTGCTGTTATTTGGGCAAATGCTAATAAAGATAAAATATTTGATTCTGCTAATTCATTTGATAGATATAAAGGATTGATTAAAACTTCTCCTTTTACAGCTATTACTTTGGGTTTATTTATGTTAAGTCTTGCTGGTCTTCCACCATTTGCGATATTCTGGGGAAAACTATATTTAATAGGATCTGCTGTTAATTCTGGAATGATGACTTTAGCTATTATAATGGCTCTTAATTCTGCACTAGCTGCTTATTATTACTTGAAACCTATTGTATATATGTTTTTAAGAGAAGCTGTTAGAAGTGGTAATCTTAAGCATAAACAAAATCAGACTAAAGTAATTAAGACTATTATTATTATTTGTTCTATTTTATCTGTTCTTTCTATATTTTCAATTGAGCCATTGATTAAGATTATAGAATTATATTTATATTAAGATGTAATATTTAGTTACTTCTTAATGTTATTATAGTTATAGTGTAATAATTAGTACTATACGATACTAATACTAAATATCATAATCAAAGGAGTCCTGAGATTAAGTACTTAGACGAATATATGCATTATCTTGTTTTTCTAATACTTCACATTAATTAA
>JABSON010000049.1 GCA_013215915.1 Campylobacteraceae bacterium
AATTATAAATTAATAAATACTTAGCCCAATCATTAAGATTTAAGTTATTAGAATAATCATTAAATTGTTTTAATGTACTTTTATAATTATTAGAACTAATATTATCCCAGAATCTACTAATGTTTTCTTTTGAATATTCGTTTAGATATAAAATATTATTTTTATCATAAGATATTTTAATATTATTTGAATAAAAAGAGAACATAAGCATTTTAGAATTTTTAAATCTTTTAACTTCTGTATCTATATCTTCTGTATGCTGAATTTGCTTTTCTATTTTTTTAATTACAAGTTTTTTAGACTTATTTATATCTTCTCTTTTAACTTTAATTTCTTTTTTTATTTTTGGCAAAACTTTAGGTTTTTTTTCTTTATATGGATTTTTATTATATAAAGAGTTAAATCTAGACCAATCTTCTTTTAGACTTTTTGAAAATTCCTCATCAAAAGTTTTTTTATAGTTTGTATAAAGATGGTTTTGTTCTATAATCCAGTCTTGATATGAATTTGCATTTAAAATAATAGAGAAAATTAAGAATAAAAGAATTTTTTTCATAAAATATTACCTTTTATTAAATTATTATATATTTTAATTTTTTTATTAACCTTAGATAAATAATGAATAGTTTCAACATAAGGAAGTTTTTTTAGTAAAGTATTATAAACTTCATTTGGACTCATAGTATTTATCTTTTTTGAAGCTCGTCTTATATTAGTACTTGAGATAAAAGCACGTGCTACATTTCCAGCACCTGTATTATATGCTGCAATTACACAATATAATCTACTTTTTGGGTTTTTTATATGTTTTAAATATCTATAATATAATATATGTAAATAAGCTGTTCCCATTTTAATATTGTTAGATGGATTATATAAATATCTTGATGACAATAGCTTTTTTTCTTTATATAAAAAGTTGTAAGCATCAATTCCAGCTGATCGTGGAACAATTTGCATTAAACCATATGCAGGAATATTTGATCTTGCCATTGGATTAAAAGAACTTTCAGATTCCATAATTGCATAAATAAGCTCTTGTGGAATTTTCATTTTTTTAGCATTCTTATTAATATTATATGTATGTATTTTAGCTTTATTTAAAATAGTTTTATTTGGTAATTTAAATTTTATTGTATAAATCTTGTTTTTTTTGTATTGTTTTATACTTATGTTTTCAGATTTTATTTGTTTATTATATTTTATTATAATTTTTTTATCTAAAACATCAGCAATAATCTTTTCATTTGAATCAATTTTATTACTTTTGCCTAGTTTTTTTAGAATTTTATTTTCTAATTGATCTTTTTTTACAGCAGTAGTAACATTTTCTTGCAATAAGTCTTTTAAAGAAGTTTTTATTATTTTTATAGCTTGATTTTTATCTTTTGCAATAACATCAATTTTAATACTATTTTTTTCAAAATCAACTACTTTTTTTATTTTATAATCTTCATTATATTGAACCCATTTTTTCTTTGTAGATACTTCTTTATCTGGCCATAATCTTTTAATTTCTTTTACATACTCTTTATAAGAAGAATTAAAAGCTTTTTTATAGTTTTTATAATCTATTTTATCTTGAGAAATATAGTGGTTTTGTTCTGCTTCAAATTGTTTTTTATAATCTTCAAAACCAGTAGCTAGTAAAACAAATGGAATAAGTAGGAATAATATTTTTTTCATTATCTTTCCTCTACCCATACACAAATTTCTTTATCATTATTAGTATAAAAGTCTTTTATTCTAGTTTTTATACTTTCATGACTTTCTTGAATAGATGAAGTTTCATTTAATCTCGAAACTTTATTATTTCCAATTATTGTTTTTTTTCTATAGCTAATAACATCTACTTTTGTATTTTTTTGTAATGCAATTTGTTCAATTGCTCTTGCTATTGCTAGTTTTTTTTGTGCGTGAATACCTTTTATATGTATTTGAGAACAGCCAACCGCTGATAATTTAGATGAAGTTTGCGGATTTAATATCCAAGATGGTTTTTTGTTTGTTTGCTTATCTATATTTTCATATGTAGAAGAACATGACACAAAAAATAATAAGATTAATAATAATATATTTTTTTTCATACGAAGGATTCCCTTCGTATTATTTATTATATTTTTCTAATTCTCTATCTAGCTCTCCTTGAGCTTTAGATGCTAAGAATTTTTGATACATTGCACCATCATTTTTAAATGAAGTTTTAACTGATTCTTCCATCATTTTACTTACACTTTGAGTATCAATTGCCATTAAAATATAAAATGTTCCAGAACTTGAAATCCAAGTATCTTTGACAACTGTTCCACTTAAAGTTTCTGAAGCAATTTGTTTTGAAACTTTTTCACTTGATTTATCAAATGTTGCATTTGAACCAGAGCCAGTCGAAGATTTATATGATTTAAACATATTTGAAACTTTAGTAGCAATTTGTTTAGCTAAGTTATCTCTAGCATCTGCCATTGCTTCTTCTCTTTGAAAAGAAAAATCATTTCCTGCATTTACTGGCGCTGAACCAACTTCTGCAATAGTACCTTCAACAAAAGGCATCATAACCCATTTAGGTGCACCTACTAATTCAGGGTTTACATATGTCTTTACTGTTGGAGTTGATGGTGATGATGAACTTCCACAACCTGTAAATATTAATGAAGCCATAGATAAAGCTCCTAAAGTGTTAATAATAGTTTTTTTCATTTTAGTCCTTTTTTTCTTATCTAGTATACAATAAATTGTATACAAATTATTGGATTATTACTTGTCTGATATATAATTTATTAAATCTTCTGCTTTCTTTAATGCTTTATATGATGAATCTCTATCGTAAGTTAATAGAATTGCCATTCTTCTTCCTTTATGAGATTTAGGTTTGCCAAATACTCTAATTAGTGAATCTTTTGTAAACGCTTTATCATCAATTAAAATCTCTGGATTAAAAGTATCATTTTTTGCTTTATACGCAGCAGCTGCTCCTGCACCATAAGTGATATAATCAATAGGAAGACCTAGAATTGCTCTAATATGTAAAGCAAATTGACTTGCACTTTGAGTAATCATTGTAACTATTCCTGTATCATGTGGTCTGGGGCTTACTTCTGAGAAAAACACTTCATCACCTTTTACAAATAATTCAACACCAAATACTCCTCTTCCTCCCAGACCATCACTTACAGTTTTTGCTATTTGAATAGATTTTTCTTTTACAAGATCACTCATTTGCATAGGCATCCAAGAAAATACAAAATCTCCATCTTTTTGAATATGTCCAATAGGATCACAAAAAACTGTTTGTTTGCCATTTCTAACAGCTAAAATTGTAATTTCATAATCAAATCTTATAAACTCTTCAACAATTAGCTCACTTGCATCTCCTCTAGCTTCTTTTGCAATTTCCCAAGAGTTTTTGATATCATTTTTTGATTTTGCAATACTTTGTCCATGTCCAGATGAGCTCATTACTGGTTTAATAACACAAGGAAATCCCATTCTTAAAGCTGCTGATTCTAAGTCTTCTAAAGTAGATACAAATTCATAGTTTCCTGTTTTTATTTTTAAATCTTTTGCCACAAATTCACGAATATTTTTTCTATTCATTGTTTTATTTACGGCATCTGCATTAGGAATTACATTAAAACCTTCTTTTTCAGCTTCAAATAAAGCTTCTATATTAATAGCTTCAATTTCTGGCAAAATAAAATCAGGTTTTTCTCTTCTAATTACATCTAATATTTCTTCTTTATTTTTCATATTAATTACATATGATTTATTAGCTAATAAATGAGCTGGTGCATTATTATATGAATCAACTGCAATTGTTTCTAATCCTAATCTCTGTGCTTCAATTACTAGTTCTTTTCCAAGTTCTCCAGATCCTAACAATAATACTTTTTTAGACTTCATTTTTAGTGGTGCTGTAAATATCATTTATTTGATTCCTTATTGAATTTGTCATCATATTTTTTTAATTTATTAAATAAAATCATAGATTTTAATATTGTCAAATATTCTTCTCTAATTTGAGAATAATTAATTAATGTTTGAGATAGGGTTAATCCATCGACTTGTTTATTTTTAAGTCTTAGAAGTGAACGTTTTTTTCTAAATGATTTATATGCTCTATTTGTATTAAGATTAAACATATATGCTTTTATAGATTCATCAAATGAGGAAAAGATTCTAATTTTGTGTTTTGCACCTTTATTTCGTTTTAAAGGAATAATTCCTTTCTCTCCATACGTCCAGTGTCCAAATAAGTTATTACCAAGTTTTACAAATCTACTTTTCCCCCAACCACTCTCAACTGCTGCTTGTGATAAAGCTAAAGAAGCAGGAATAATATCCACTCTTTTTAATAGTTTTTTGTAATTATAAACATCTTTTACTAAATATTTATTTGCAAGAATTTGAAGTTTATTGTATTCATTTGTTTTAAGATTTTGATTCATCTTTAGTGAAAGAATAAAATTTCTCTCTTTTATAATAGAAAGATTTTCTTTTTTAATTGAAGGATATAAAAAATTAAAAAAGTATTCTTTTTTCTTTTTAACATCTTTTATTTCATAGTATTCTTTTGGTAAAACACCTGAATAAAGTGAAGTTAGTATGAAAAAACTTAATATTAAGAGTTTCATTATATTTGCGTAGTGAAAACTTGTTTTACACTTCCTTTAAAATATATTGTATTGTTTTTTTTACTTAAAGTAAGTTCTTCTCCACTTTTAGGATAAACAAATATTTTATCATCTACAAGATTTAAATTATTTGCTCTTAAAAAACAAGCAGCCATTCCAGTTCCACAAGCTAATGTCTCACCTTCAACACCTCTTTCATAAGTTCTTACATAAAGTTTATTATTTTCTACTTTTGCAAAGTTTACATTAGCATTATATAAATATCTCATTTTTGAGCATAAAACATGATTATATTTATCTAAATCATCAACTAAACAAACTAAGTGAGGAACACCTGTATCTACTAAATACCAAGTATACCCTTCTTCTTTAAACTCTTCTTTTATTACTACATAAGGTGATAATTGTGTTTGAACAGTATGTTTATCAACTTCACAAGTAATCTCTCCTGCAGCTGTTAAAAATGTATGAAAGTTCTTAGCTAAGTTATTAGAAATCGCATAATGGGCACAAGCTCTTGTTCCATTTCCACACATAGCAGCTTCGCTACCATCAGAATTATAAAACAACCATTCATATGAAAGCTTAGGATGAGGAACTAATACAATTAAACCATCTGCTCCAATTCCTTCAGTTCTTGAACATAATTCTTTTGCTAAAGATGAATAATCTTTTTTTATAAATGTATGGAAAATAACAAAATCATTTCCACTTGCTGAGTATTTTGTATAAGTCATATAATTTCCTTGATAAAGTTTTTTACTTTAATTCTTAAGTTTTCTAAAGTATCTTCATTATTAATTACGTAGTCTGCTTTTTCTTTTTTATCATCAATTGGTATTTGATTTGAAATTTTTAATAAAGCTTCTTTTTCATTTATATTATCTCTTAGTTTTAATCTTTGTATTTGTATATTTTTATTTATATATATTACTAAACATTTTGATATATCATAATGCATTCTCTCAAAAAACAAAGGTATATCAATAAAGTATATTTTTTCTTTTAAATCTTCAACTTTGGCTTGATTTTCTATTTCATTTTTTATTAGTGGATGAAGAAGATTTTCTAATTTTTCTTTTTCTTCAATTTTAGAGAAAATTAACTTTCCAAGTTTCTTTCTTAGTACTTTTTTATTCTCAACGTATTCTTGCCCAAATAGGGAAATTATTTGTGAATAGTTGTCATCAAGAATTGTATGCGCAATTAAATCAGCATCAATTATGTGAAAATTATTTTCTAATAAAAGTTTTGAAACAGTACTTTTCCCTGTTGCAATTCCACCTGTTAAAGCAATGGCATATTTAAATATTTGTTTATTCATTCAATAATATTACTATAATATTTCTTTTAAAAATATTTGAAAATTTTGCTAATGATTTATAAATGTTTAGATACAATACTCGTGATAGTTAAGAGTAATAAGGTGTATTTTTTTGTGCTTGTTTTTATTTTTTTTCATCTAGACCTGCACATTAGAATTTAATTTTGACATAAAATATGAAGGAAATACGTGGCAACAGTTAGTTATAAAGACGCAGGTGTAGATATTGATGCTGGAAATCAATTTGTTGAGAATATTAAACCGTTTGTTAAATCGACTAAAATACCAGGAGTACTTGGTGGAATTGGTTCTTTTGCAGGTGCTTTTGAATTACCCGAAGGTTATAAAAAACCAGTTTTATTATCAGGAACTGACGGAGTTGGAACAAAACTTAAATTAGCAATTGATGCTAAAATATTTGACACAGTAGGTATTGATTTAGTTGCCATGTGTACAAATGATTTATTATGTAATTTCGGAGAACCTTTATTTTTTCTAGACTATTATGCAACAGCAAAACTTAATGTGGAAGAAGCTTCATTAGTTATAAAAGGTATAGCACAGGGCTGTATTTTAAGTGAGTGTGCACTTGTTGGTGGTGAAACTGCAGAAATGCCAGGAATGTACCAAGAAGGTGATTTTGATTTAGCCGGTTTCTGTGTAGGAATTGCAGAAAAAGATGAGTTAAATAGAATTGAGAGAATCTCAGAAGGTGACATTTTAATGGCACTTCCTTCTTCAGGTATTCACTCAAATGGTTTTTCACTTGTACGAAAAGTTTTATTTGATAAATTAGAAATGAATTTAGATGATGATTTTCAAGGAAAAGCTTTAAAAAATGTTTTATTAGAACCAACTAGAATTTATGTAAAAGAATTCAAAAATAATAAAGATAATATTAATGCTTTAGCCCATATTACAGGTGGTGGGATTACTGAAAACTTACCAAGAGTTTTACCAGATAATTTAAAAGCTGTAGTAAAAAGATCTGATATTAAAGTTTTACCTATATTTGACTTCATAGGTGAGCATGTTGAATTAGAAGAAATGTATAGAACATTTAATATGGGTGTAGGAATGGTACTTGTAGTATCTCCTTCTAAGGTTCAAAATTTACTTGACTCAAGTGATGCTTATGTAATTGGTACAATTGAAAAAGGTAAAAAAGGCGTAGAGTTTATCTAGGATTTTTATAAAAAAAGGGTTTTCCCTTTTTTTATTCTTCTTTCATTTAAATAAATAAAATCCCTTTTCTAATCTAAAGATCATTAACTTCATTAACTGCAAATTTCATATATATAATTTTTATCGCTATATCTTAATAATAGTTTTTTATATCTTTTAAATATTTTTAAGTATTAAACTTCTTCTTTTTCTATTGTTTTTCCTAATAATTATCATTAATATATTATATTTTATAATAATTATTTACTTGTTTTATTCATAAATATTAAGCAAATTCTTTATTATTTATTTTTATATAATCTAATAAATTATTTTTCAAGATGATATTAATAACTAATTAAGTGTGCTTTTATATGTTAATTTGTATACTGACTATAAATGTATTCTTTAATATTTAGATAATTATTGGGATTTATGTACTTATTATTTTAATAATTAATAATATTATAGATTTGACAAAATAATTAATAAAGAGTGGTAATTGTCATGAATAAGAAATTAGTATATTTAGGTTTTTGTTGTATATTTGTAACTACATTATCTTCAATTACCCTAAAACAGAGTATATCCGAAGTCTTGAAAAACAATCCAGTTATTCAAGAAAGGCTTAATAATTTTAGAGCAACCAAAGAAGATCTAAAAATAGCTGAGTCTGAATATTATCCTAAGCTTGATTTAAGAGCTACTTTTGGACAAACAGAAGCGGGTAATATTAAAAATAAAAAAGATAAAGAATATAATCACCAAGTAATAAATGATAGTTATGGTAGTTATGAAACTTCTTTTACTTTAACCCAAAATATATTTAATGGTTTTAGCACAATGCATAAAGTAGATTATGAAGAATCAAGAATACTTGCAGCTGCCTATAATTATATTGAAAAATCAAATGATATAGCATTTAAAATGACAAATGCATATATCAATGTTCTTCGTTCTAATGAATTAACTAAAATAGCTAGAGAAAATGTACAAATTAATCAAATAATATATATAAAAGTGAAAGATCTTTTTGACTCGGGATTGACTACTAATTCTGAGGTTAAAAAAATTCAATCAGCTCTTTCACTTGCAAAATCAAATTTAATTGTACAAAAAAATAATGAAATAGACTCAGGTTATAACTACAGAAGATTATTAGGTCGAATGCCAGAAATAAATTCTATGAAAAAGCCAGATTTTGAAATTGCTATGCCTGAAAGTATAGAAAGAGCTGCAATGTATTCAATTAAACATAACCCATCTTTACTAGTTAGTAAATACAATATTCAAGGGTCACAGGCATTATGGAAACAGAGAAAAAAAGATTATTATCCAAGAATTGATTTAGAATTAAGCCAGACTTATAATGATGTAGAAGATAGAAATTTATTTGACGCTCCTGATGACAGGTTTCGTGCACGTATCCTTTTGTCATATAACTTTTTTAGTGGGGGCGCGCATACTGCAAATGTGCAAAAACATGTAAGTAAAATAAATCAAGAAATAGCTAAAAAAAGAGATTTAAAACGACAAGTTATTGAAGGCCTTAATTTATCTTGGAGTGCTTATAAAATGATTGATGAGCAACTTATTTATTTACAAGAATATAGTACATTTAGTGAAGAAACTTTAGAATTGTATAAAGAAGAATATGATTTAGGTAAACGTACTTTACTAGATCTTTTGACAGCTCAAAATGATGTTATTAATTCAAGAAGTCAAATTATTACTGCACAGTACGAGTTATTGTTTTCAAAATATCGTATTTTAGATGCAATGGGATTATTAGTTGTGTCTATTGTTGGAGATACAAAAGACTTTACATCAAAAGTTAATCTTTATAGCGATAAAAAAACAAATATCTTAGATGTTTTACCCATTAAATTAGATGTTGATAACGATAATATTAATGATGATCTTGATCTTTGTGATAATTCATTAAAAGAAAACAATATTATGCCTTATGGTTGTAAAAAAAATAAATTAGATAATGATGAAGATGGAGTTGATAATTCTATCGATCAATGTAAATTTACACCTATTGGTGCAGTTGTTGATAATAATGGATGTGCACTTGATAGTGATAAAGATGGAGTAAAAGATTATATTGATACTTGTCCAAAAACTCCAATAGGTCATAATGTTAATTTAGAAGGTTGTTCTATTTCTTTTCTAATTAAATCAGATTTTAAAAATAAAAAGTTTGTATTAACAAATGATTTGGATTCTGAAATAAAAATATTTACTAAGTATCTAAATAATAATAAAAATGTAAATGCGTTAATTATTTCACATATCAATGAAACAAATTCAGTTGATTCAAATATGGCAATTAAATTAACTCAAAAGCGAGCAAAAATATTAAAAAATGAATTAGTAAAAAGAGGTATCAGTAAAAAACGTTTAAGTATTGAAGGTCGAGGTTATAGCGAACCAGTTAGTTTATATGATTCTAGAAGTTTAAAAAACAAACGTTTTGAAATAGAATTAAACAAAATAAGTGAGGAGTTAAAATGAAATTCTTATTATTACTATTAATGTCTGTCTATGCATTAAATGCTGGTACATATGACTATGCATATAGTGCGTTGGAAAATAAAAATACAGAAGAAAATAAAACTCTTGATACATTTATGTATCAAGATTTTCAAGAAATAATTCGTTTTGATATGCTTTGGTTTAAATCACATAAATTAAAAGAAGAAAAAAAAGATGGAATGAATATTACTAACTTTGAATATATTGTTAAAACAATAAAAACATATATTAATGAAGGTAAAAATATTAAAATTAAAATAATTGGGCATACAAGTGAAATATCAGATAATCATAATGAATTAATTGCTGCTTCTGATACTTATGCAAGTTCAATACAAAATACTTTTTCTTATGATTTAGATACAAAGTCAAGTGAAAAATTAAGCAAAGATTTTGCTTATGATGTACAAAAAAGATTTATAGATAATAAAATTGATAAATCTTTAACTATTGTTGAATATCGCGGAGGTAAGAATAATACTTTTACAAATGCTACAAGACAAGGAAGAGATTTGTCGAATCGTGTAATGGTAACAATGTATGTTTTAAATGAAGAACCTATAAAAAGTAATAATGATATTGACAGTGATAAAGATGGAATTTATGACTCTTTGGATAAGTGTTCTGACACAATAAAAGGATTAAAAGTTGATGTAAATGGATGTCCTAAAATGTTAACATTAACTCTTAATTTTAAAACAAATTCGGATATTATTTTTAAAGAATCAATGCATAAAGTAGCAAAATTTGCTAAATTTTTAATAGAAAATCCTTTATATGATGCCGAAATAATTGGACATACTGATAGTGCTAATACTTTAATACATAACAAGTTACTTTCTCAAAGAAGAGCACTTAGTACAAAAAATGCACTTATAAAAGAAGGTGTTAAAGCAATTAGACTTACAACAAAGGGCGAAGGAGAGTTAAAACCAATTAAAACTAATGATACAGAAGAAGGGAAACAAGCAAATCGAAGAATTGAAGTTATATTATCGATAAGGTAAGTTAGATGTTTAAAAAAAACAATATACATGTTCAAGAAGATTCATTATTGGATGCACTTGTTTTGTATACAAAGTTATTTCACAAACCTTTTTCAAAAGAAGCCCTGTTAGCAGGTCTTCCGATGGAAGAAAACGATGAAATCTTTTCTATAGGTAGTTCTAAATCTTTATTCTCAAGAGTTGCAAAAAGAGCTGGATTAAAGTCTGTTCTTATTAAACGAGAAATAAAAGATGTTTTATCCTTGCATCTTCCTATGTTATTATTACTAAGTAATAAACAAGCTTGTATTTTTGAGAAATTTAGTGAAGATAAGTGCCAAGTTAAAATAATTTATTCAGAAGGTGAAGGCCTTGAACGATGGATAAATATTGAAGATTTAAATCGTGAATACCTAGGTTTTGGATTTTTATTAAAAAAAGAATTTGAGTACAGTTCTAAAGATAGTAGAACCTTGCAGCTTCAGACCAAACATTGGTTTTGGGATACATTAAAACTTTCTAGTGGAATTTATCGTGATGTTTTATGGGCATCATTACTTATTAATATTTTTGTATTAGCAACTCCTTTATTTACAATGAATGTATATGATAGGGTAATTCCTCATAATGCAAAAGAAACTCTTATGGTCTTTACACTTGGTATTGTATTTGTATATGTATTAGACTTCTTTCTAAAATTAACTCGTGCTTATATGTTAGAACTAGCTGGTAAAAAAAGTGATATTATTATGTCTTCTATTATTTTTGAAAAAGTTTTAGATCTTAAACTTGCTGTTCATCCAAAATCAGTTGGATCTTTTGCTAATAATCTAAAAGATTTTGAATTAGTACGTTCTTTTTTTACTACAGCTACTATGAGTGCAATAATTGATTTGCCTTTTGGAATAATCTTTTTATTTGTAATTTACTATATTGGTGGAAATTTAGTTTTTGTTCCAATGATTACAATGATTCTTATTCTACTTTATGCCCTAATTATAAGAAAACCTTTACAAAATAGTATAGAAAGTTCTCATGAAGCAAATGCAAAAAAGAATGGAATACTTATAGAAACATTACAAAATATTGAAACTGTAAAAAGTATGAGTATGTCTGGTAAAAAACAATGGGAGTGGGAAGAATCAACAGGTGAAATAGCTGAAAAGAATTTAAAATCAAGGTTATTATCTTCTTCTATTCCAAATGTAACAAGTTTATTTATACAATTGAATACTGTGTTTGTAGTTGTTTTTGGGGTTTATCTTATTCAAGAATTTGAACTTACTATGGGTGGACTTATTGCTGTTGTTATTTTAACATCTAGAACTGTAGCTCCAATGGGCCAAGCAGCAGGATTGATATCAAATTATGCTGATGCAAAAACTTCTTATATGACATTACAAGATATTATACTAAGAGAAGCAGAACGACCAGCGGGAAAACAGTTTGTTGAAAGACCAAAATTTGAAGGAAAAATTGAATTTAAAAATGTAAGTTTTTCTTATCCAGAATCTGAGATATTAGCTCTTGATGATGTAAGTTTTGTAATTGAACCTGGAGAAAAAGTTTCAATTATTGGACGTATTGGATCTGGAAAAAGTACTATTGCAAAACTTATTTTAAAACTTTATGAACCAACAAGTGGTACAATTTTAATTGATGGAATTGATGTAGAACAAATAGATCCAGTTGAATTAAGACGATATATAAGTTATGTACCTCAAGAGATAAATTTATTCAAAGGAACTATAAGAAACAATATTATTTCAAGTGAACAGCATCCTTTTGACGATGAAATTGTAGCTGCTGCTAAAATAAGTGGAACTGATGAGTTTGTTCGGACGCATCCCTTAGGATATGAAATGCCAATAGGAGAGAGAGGAGCTGGACTTTCAGGTGGACAAAAACAAAGTGTTGGAATTGCAAGAGCACTTATGAAAGATAGTTCAATTATGGTTATGGATGAACCAAGTAATTCAATGGATCAAACTTCTGAAAACAACCTTATTAGCAATTTAAAAGATAAATTAGATAATAAAACAGTAATTTTATTAACCCAAAAAATGTCAATTATAACAATTACAGACAGAGTAATAGTTATGCATCATTCAAAAGTATTACTGGATGGATCTAAAAATAAAATTATAAAAAGATTAGCAGGGAGTTTAAATGTTTAATAATGAAAAAAAAAGACTAACAGAAAAAGATTACGAATTTATGAACTCTCTTAGTTCTGCTATTCTTCAAGTCACTCCAAATCGTTTAAAGTTTGTATTAATTTTCTGGATTATTGCTATATTTATGTTTCTTTTATGGGCAAACTTTGCAATGATTGATGAAATTGCAAGAGGTGATGGTGAAATTATTCCAAGTGGACAAAATCAAATGATTCAGAATCTAGAAGGTGGGATTGTAAAAGAAATTTTGGTTAAAGAAGGGCAAGTTGTAATAAAAGGGCAGGTATTAATAAAAATTGATAATCAAAAATCGAAATCTTCATTTAATACAAATGCAATTAAAGTAAATTCTCTTGAAGCAAAAATAATTCGTTTGAAATCAGAATCAAGTGGAAAAAAATTTACAGCAAGTAAAAAACTTAAAAAACTAATTCCAATTTTAGTTAATAATGAAAAAAGTCTTTATTTAACAAATAAAAAACAGTTAAAATTCAAAATAGATGTATTAAAAGAACAATCAAGACAAAAAAAGAATGAATTATCTGAAGCAAGAACTGAGATTAAATATTTGAAATCATCTTTAAATATGATAAATGAAGAAGTTATAATGACTAAACCTATGGTTAAAAGAGGAGTTAGTTCAAAAATAGATTTTTTGAAGTTAAAAAGAGAAAAGAATGAAATACATGCAAGATACTTAGCTATAGTTCAATCAATTCCTAGATTAAAATCAGCAATTAATGAAGTAAATATCAAAATCTCAGAAGCTACATTGATTTTTCAAAATGAGGCTAAACTTAAAATGAATGAAGCAGTAACTGAGTTAAGAAGTTTAAAAGTAAATCAAACTGCTTTAGAAGATCAAGTTATAAGAACAGTTGTTCGTTCACCAATGAAAGGTATTGTGCAAACATTATTTGTACATACTTTAGGTGGTGTTATCAAACCTGGGGATAATATAATGGAAATTGTTCCAAGTGAGCAGACACTTCTTGTTGAAGTTAAAGTAAAACCATCTGATATTGCTTTTATTTACTTTGAACAAAAAGCTATTGTTAAGTTCTCTGCTTATGATTTTTCAATTTATGGTGGTTTAGATGGAAAAGTTATGCATATTAGTGCAGATACTATTAAAGATAAAAAAGATAATGTTTTTTATACGGTAAGAATAAAGACTAATAAGAACTACCTAGGTCACATTGATAAACCTCTTAAAATAATTCCGGGTATGACTGTTAATGTTGATATTATAACAGGTAAAAAAAGTGTTCTTGATTATATTCTTAAACCAATTCTTAAAACAAAACAATATACATTTACAGAGCGATAAATGAAAATTATAATTTATAGTGATGATATGTTGGTAATGAGCTATTTGATTAAGAATATAAATGTTGAGTATACGTGTATTGATAATATTG